>NZ_JBHXSG010000023.1:115327-135406 GCF_042714835.1 Streptomyces sp. NPDC058678
GGGCTTCTTTCGGGACCGGCGGCCCGTGGTTGTCGCGTTCGGAGTCTGGGTCGGTGCCGGTGGCGGGTTCGGCGGAGGCCGCCGCCGAAGCCGCCACGGAGTCTTCGGAGGCACCGGAGGCCTCTTCGTCGCCGCGGATCAGTGCCGCGGCGGCAGCCGCGTCGCCCGCCGCGCGCAGTGCGTCGGTGAACTCGGCGTTCATCAGCTGCCGGGCGAGCGAGGACAGGATCGTCAGGTGGGCGTCGTCGGCGCCCGCGGGGGCGGCGATCAGGAAGATCAGGTCGGCGGGGCCGTCCGGCGCGCCGAAGTCGATGCCGGTGGTGCTGCGCCCGAAGGCGAGCGTCGGCTCGGTGACGTGCTCGCTGCGGCAGTGCGGGATGCCGATGCCGCCGTCGAGGCCGGTCGGCATCTGTGCCTCACGGGCGGCCACGTCGGCGAGGAAGCCCTCCAGGTCGGTCACCCGGCCCAGGGCGACCATGCGCTCGGCGAGGGCACGCGCCGCCGCTTCCTTGGTATCGGCGGACAGGTCGAGGTCGACCAGGTCCGCGGTGATCATCTCGCTCATCGCGGGCTCCTTCGCACGCGTATCGCCCGGGGGGTGTGGTGGGCGGGGGCGGGGACGGGGACGGGGGTGCAGTGGGGGGTGGCGGGGGCGGTGGAGGAGGCGGGACCGGGGAAGCCCCGCCCCCTCCGGGCGGCGGGCCGGCTCAGGTGGCCCTGCCTCCCATCGGCCGCGGCGAGTAACAGGGAGCCTCGCCGCTTCACGGCCGGTCCGGTGAGGACGCCGGAGAACACGAAGCAGGTCATGACACCGGCTCCTTCAGTACTCGGTCCACCGGCACCTCGGTGGTGACCGTCACCGCCGCCGGATCCAGGTCGGCCGGCGTCGGCATCACGCTGCCGGGCAGTTGGACGGCCGCAGCGCCGTGCGCGACCGCCGAGGCGAGTGCCTGCGGCCCACTGCCGCCGGCGATCAGGAAGCCGGCGAGGGAGGAGTCACCGGCGCCCACGTTGCTGCGTACGACCTCGACGCGCGCGGTGCCGAACCAGGCGCCCGCGTCGTCCACGAGCAGCTGCCCGTCGGCGCCCAGGCTCGCCAGCACGGCACGGGCGCCCATCTCGCGCAGCTCCTCGGCGGCCTTCACGGCGTCGCCCACCGTGGACAGGGGGCGCCCGACGGCCTCCGCGAGCTCCTCGGCGTTCGGCTTCACCACGTCGGGCCGCTCGCGCAGCGCCGCGAGGAGCGCGGGTCCCGAGGTGTCCAGCGCGATGCGCTTGCCGGCGGCGTGCGCCCGTGCGACGAGCGCCGCGTACCAGGACGGTCCGAGGCCTCGCGGCAGGCTTCCGCAGCAGGCGATCCAGTCGGCGTCGCGGGACTGCGCGCGCACCGTCTCCAGGAGCAGCTCCTGCTCCTCCGCCGACAGTTCGGGACCCGGCGCGTTGATCTTCGTGAGGACGCCGTCCGACTCCGCGAGCGCGATGTTCGAGCGGGTGGCTCCGGCGACCGGCACCGGCGCGACCTCGATGCCCTGGGCGTCGAGCAGGGCGGCGACGAGCGCGCCCGGCGCACCACCCAGGGGCAGGACCGCGACCGTGCGCTGTCCGGCGGCCGAGACGGCGCGCGAGACGTTCACGCCCTTGCCGCCCGGGTCCATGCGCTCGCCGGTGGCGCGGATGACCTCGCCGCGGTCGAGCGCAGGGACCTCGTAGGTACGGTCCAGGGACGGGTTCGGGGTGACGGTGAGGATCATGCGCGCACTACTTCCGTGCCGCCGCGCTCGATCGCGGCGGCGTCTTCGGGGCTCAGCCCGCTGTCGGTGATCAGCAGGTCCACGTCGCTCAGGTCGCCGAAGCGGGCGAAGTGCTCCTGGCCGTGCTTGGAGGAGTCGGCGAGCAGCACCACGCGGCGGGCCGCGGCGATCGCCGCGCGCTTGACCGCGGCCTCGGCGAGGTCGGGGGTGGTCAGGCCGTGCTCGGCGGAGAAGCCGTTGGCCGCCACGAAAAGGACATCGGCTCGGATCTCGCCGTACGCCCGCAGCGCCCAGGCGTCCACGGCGGCGCGCGTACGGTGCCGTACGCGTCCCCCGACGAGGTGGAGCTGGATGCCGGGGTGGTCCGCGAGGCGGGCGGCGATCGGCAGGGAGTGCGTGACGACGGTGAGCGCCGCCTCCAGGGGGATCGCGCCGGCCAGCCGCGCCACGGTCGTGCCGGCGTCGAGGAGCATCGTGCCCTCGGTCGGCAGTTCGGCGACGGCCGCCTTGGCGATGTGGTCCTTCTCGTCGGCCGCCGTCGTCTCGCGTTCGGCGAGGTCCGGCTCGAAGTCGAGGCGGCCGGCCGGGATGGCGCCGCCGTGCACCCGGCGCAGGAGGCCGGCGCGGTCGAGGGCCTTCAGGTCGCGGCGGATCGTCTCCGCCGTGACCTGGAACTCCTCGGCCAGCGACACCACGTCCACGCGGCCGCCGTCACGGGCCAGCCGGAGGATCTCCTGCTGCCGCTCCGGTGCGTACATGCCCGTTCGCCTCCGACCTGTGCCCGAACCTGTGGTTTCGCAGGCACGCTACGCCCGGATTACCAGAAAGTAAACAGGTTCGGACGTGATTCGGGCATGAACGGACTTCTGTTTCTGTCCGAGTGCGGTATCGGTCCCGTCCGAGTGGCCTCGGTCCCGCCGAGTGCAGCATCGCTCCCGCCCGAGTGTGGCATCGGTCCCGCCCGAGTGTGGCATCGGTCCCGCCCGGACACGACAGCAGGGCCCGGCACCTCCCCAGGTGCCGGGCCCTGCTTTCCCCGCCGCTCAGGACACGAGCTCGGGCTCCCTCTCGTCCACCACCGCAAGCTCCGCCCCGGCACCTTCCACGTGCTGCGCCGGCCGCTTCGGCAGCGCGAACATCAGCAGGAAGATGACGCCCATCACCGCGGCCACCCACCACAGCGCGCTCTGGAAGCCGTCCACGAAGGCCGGGCCCACCTGGGCAGGCCGCAGGTCGTCGGCGATCACTCCGAAGAAGACCACCGACACCAGTCCGAGCCCCAGCGCGTTGCCCATCTGCTGCACGGTGTTGATGAGCCCCGACGCCGAACCCGCATGCTCACGCGGCACCCCCGACAGCACCGCGTCCGTCAGCGGGGCGACGATCAGGCCCATGCCCGCGCCCATCACGACCAGCGGCAGCGCCATCTGCCAGGACGCGATGCCGAGGCCGAACCGCTCGGACTCCCAGATGTAGAGGAGCACTCCGGCCCCCATCACCAGCGCGCCCGCCTGGAGCACCCTGCGGCCGAAGCGCGGCACCAACTTCTGCACGGACAGACCGGCCGCCAGGGACACGGCGATCGAGAACGGCACGCCGGTCAGCCCGGCCCGAAGCGGGGTCCAGCCCAGGCCCATCTGCATGTACATGGTCCACACCAGGAAGAAGATGCCCAGCGCGACCCCGAAGACGGTCTGCACGGCGATACCGGCGGCGAAGCTCTTGACGCGGAAGAGCGACAGCTCGATCAGCGGGGACCCGTCACGCGCCGTCTTGCGCCGCTCGTACGCCACCAGCGCGCCGAGCACCACGAGCGAGCCGCCCATCGACACGTGACCCCACAGCGGCCAGCCCAGCTCCTCGCCGCGGGTGAGCGGGTAGATCAGCATCAGCAGGCCCAGCGTCACCAGCGCGACGCCCACCAGGTCCAGCTTCAGCGCCTTCGGCGCCTTGGACTCGGTGATGAAGCGGCTGCCCAGAAGCAGACCCACGATGCCGACCGGCAGGTTGATCAGGAAGATGGGCCGCCATTCGAGCCCGAACAGGTTCCACTCCGTCAGCAGCGCGCCCAGCAGCGGGCCGGAGACCGCGCCCAGGCCGACGATCGCGCCGAAGAGCCCGAAGACCTTGCCCCGCTCGTGGGCCGGGAAGGTGGCGTGCACGATCGACAGGACCTGCGGGACCATCAGCGCCGCCATGCCGCCCTGCAGGATGCGGGAGGCGACCAGCATCTCCGGGCCCGCGGCGAAGCCGCACAGTGCGGAGGCGAGGGTGAAGCCCCCCATGCCGATCAGGAACAGCCGCTTGCGGCCGTGGATGTCGCCGAGCCGTCCGCCGGTGATCAGACCGGCCGCGAAGGCCAGCGCGTACCCGGCGGTGATCCACTGGATCTGGCTGAAGGAGGCGCCGGCGTCCTGCTGGATCGACGGGATGGCGATGTTGACGATGGTGACGTCGACGAGGTCCATGAAGGCCGCGGTCATCACGATGGCGAGAGCGAACCAGCGACGCCGGTCGCCCGCCGCACTGAGGGTGGGCTCGGTGGAGGTCATGTCCCACAAGCTATGACCGCACTAGGACAGGTCGTGTCCTACTTGTGCGGCATCCTCGATCTCATGACGACGGACACTCCGGCCCGACTCCTCCAACTCCTCTCCCTCCTCCAGACGCCCCGCGAGTGGCCCGGCGGCGAACTCTCCGACCGGCTCGGGGTCTCCCGCCGTACGGTCCGGCGGGACATCGACCGGCTGCGGGAACTCGGCTATCCCGTGCAGGCGACCATGGGCGCCGACGGCGGCTACCGGCTCGTCGCGGGCAAGGCGATGCCGCCGCTCCTGCTCGACGACGAGGAGGCGGTCGCCATCGCCGTCGGCCTGCGGGCCGGCGCCGGGCACGCGGTCGAGGGCGTGGAGGAGGCCTCCGTACGGGCACTGGCCAAACTGGAACAGGTGCTGCCGTCCCGGCTGCGGCACCGCGTCGCCACCCTCCAGGCCGCGACCACACCGCTGACCAGCGGGGACGGGGCGAGCATCGCGCCCGAGACGCTGACCGTCATGGCCTCCACGGTGGCCGGACGGGAGCGGCTGCGGTTCGCCTACCGCGCGAAGGACGGGGCCGACTCGCGCCGCGTGGTCGAGCCGTACCGGCTGGTGTCCACCGGGCGGCGCTGGTACCTCGTCGCCTACGACCTCGACCGTGACGACTGGCGCACCTTCCGCGTCGACCGGGTGAGCGACCCCTTCGCGACCGGCGCACGGTTCGCGCCGCGCGAACTGCCCACGGGGGACGCGGCGGAGTACCTGCGCCGGTCGATCAGCGGCCGGCAGGAGACGTACGGCTTCACCGTGACGTTCGACGCCCCGGCCGAGGTCGTCGCCGCCCGGGTCCCGGAGTGGCTCGGGGTGCCCGAACCGCTGGGCGAGGGCCGATGCCGGTTGCGGGGATCGGTCGGGGATCCGGTGGAGTGGCTGGCGGTGCGGCTGGCGATGCTGGGACACGACTTCACCGTCCAGGAGCCGCGGGAACTTGTGCGGTGCGTACAAGAGTTGGGCGCGCGCATGGTCCGGGCGGGGTCGGCCCCGAACTGACCGCGGCCGGCCTCTCGCCTCCCGTCTCCCGCCTTCCGCCTCCCGCCTAGAGCGGGGTCGGCCCGAACTAACCGCGGCCGGCCTCTCGCCTCCCGCCTTCCGCCTTCCGCCTCCCGCCTTCCGCCTCCCGCCGTCCGTTTCCCACCTCCAGCAGCGCGTCCGCGGGTGTCCGGCTTGGCGGCCGATGCCGGCCCTCGCGGGGTCGTACGGGGTCGTACGGGGTCGTACGGGGGTAGGCAGTCGCGGAGCCAGCGGGTGCGGCAGTGCAGGGGCTCCAGCCTGGCGCCGACGTCGGGCCACCACGGGTTCGTGCGGCAGTAGGCCGCGCGGAGCCAGCCCGTGCGGCAGTGCGGGGGCTCCGGCCTGGCAGCCGACGTCGGTCCCGGACGGGGTCCTCCGGCGCAGGCCTCCGCAGAGCCAGCCCGTGCGGCAGCGCGGGGCTCGGTGCCGCGCCCCGCACACCGGGCGCGGCTCGGCTTCGGGGACCGCGGCCCCGCCCCCCTTCCGCCAACGCCTCCGTGCCGAGCCCACGATGGGCCGCCAAGCGGGCCAACAGCTCACCGGATCGCCGGTGTTCAGTCAGCCATCGGGGCCGTCCTTCAGGCCCGGCGCCCCTCCCACGGGAACTCCCCCAGGGCCCCGAGGTGACGCAGCGCCAGCCCCGTCGGCCCCTCGGATCCGGCGGCCGGGGCGTCTCCCGTGGCCCACGCCTCAACCGCCGTACGTACCGCGGCGCTTGCCACGGCGGCGGCGAAGCGCAGGTGGGGTGAGACGTGGGGGGAATCGGCAACGTTGTCGTCACTCGGCGTGAGTCGCTCCGCCAGTACGTCGGCCAGCGTCCGCTCCCCCGCCTGGCAGACCTCCGCCCACACCTTGCCGAGCCCCGGGTCGGCCTCCGCCAGCCGGATCAGGGTGCGGACCCACTCCCAGGACGCCGCGGACACTCCGACGCCCGGCGTCAACGTGTGGCGGGCCGCGTGTTCCAGGGCCTGCTGCACGGACAGATCGGCGGGTGCCTCGCGGACCGCCTCCGCCCAGCGCTGGGCGCCCGCCGCGTAGAGCGGGGCGACGGCCTCCTCCTTGGTCGCGAAGTAGCGGTAGAAGGTGCGCGGGGCGATTCCCGCGGCCTGGGCGATGTCCTCGGCCCGGGTGGCCCGCAGGCCGTGCTTCACGAAGAGACCGGCGGCCACTCTGGCGATGTCCATGCGGGTCGCGGCCTTGCGTCGTTCGGTGAGGGAGACGGAGGTCGCCGAAGAGGGGTGGGTGGGGCTGCTCACGTTCGGCAGGCTATGCCCATGTGACAGAATCTGCCATCCGGCGGGCCACCCCGGGGTTCAGGTACGGGGTGGCCCGCCATCCCAGCCTGCCCGGGCCCGGGCCCGGTACCGCGGCCCGGTACAGCGCGGAAGCGGCCCGGTACAGCGTGGAGCCGGCGCGGAAGCGGCGCACCGAGGACGACGGCGGTGTCGGCGGCACCACTGCCGAGGACGACGGCGACGGGCTCGCCGATGCGGCGGGCCGCAGAGAGCGAAAAAAGCCGGGCTCCGGCGCCCGGGGGGAGGGGCGCCGGAGCCCGGCTCGGGGAGTCCCGGCGCCGGGGGGGGTGTGCGTCGGGACGTGGCTCGGTGGGTCGGAGGGCCGCGGAGTGCGGCGGCGGGACGTCGTCCCGGCCCGCTCGAACTCCTGGACCCTGAAGTCTTGTTCCCTGGCTCCGCCGGTTGAAGCGGCGTTACAACGCCATGTTTGCGCTGTCTTTCGCCACCCGGCGTACGCGGCCGCCGACATACGCTCCCCGGCGCCGCGCCCGCGCGGGATGTCAGGCCGCCGCGTCGAACCCGGTGTCCCGCGCCAGCTTCTTCAGCTCCAGCAGCGCGTGCTTCTCGATCTGGCGGATCCGCTCGCGCGTCAGGCCGTGCTCCTTGCCGACCTCGGTCAGCGTGCGCTCCCGGCCGTCCTCGATGCCGTACCGCATCTTGATGATGGAGGCCGTGCGCTGGTCGAGGCGGCCGATGAGGTCGTCGAGCTCCTCGCTGCGCAGCAGGGTCAGGACGGACTGCTCGGGGGAGACCGCCGAGGCGTCCTCCAGGAGGTCGCCGAACTGGGTCTCGCCCGCGTCGTCCACCGGCATGTTCAGGGAGACCGGGTCGCGGGCCCAGTCCAGGACGTCCGTCACACGGTCGGCGTTCGAGTCGAGCTCGGCGGCGATCTCCGCGGGCTCCGGGTCGCGGCCGTGCTCACGGTTGAACTCGCGCTGCACGCGCCGGATCCGGCCCAGCTCCTCCACCAGGTGGACGGGCAGGCGGATGGTGCGCGACTGGTCCGCTATCGAGCGGGTGATCGCCTGACGGATCCACCAGGTCGCGTACGTCGAGAACTTGAAGCCCTTGCGGTAGTCGAACTTCTCGACGGCGCGCACCAGGCCGGCGTTGCCCTCCTGGATGAGGTCGAGGAGCGGGAGGCCGCTGCGGGGGTAGCGCCGGGCCACAGCGACGACCAGACGCAGGTTGGAGCGGATGAAGACGTCCTTGGCCCGCTCGCTGTCGGCCACCAGGGCCTCGAGCTCCTCGCGGGTCGCGGGCGACTTCGACTCCTCGAACCCGTCGAGGAGCTGCTGGGCGAAGACACCGGCCTCGATGATCTGGGACAGCTCGACTTCCTTGGCGGCGTCGAGCAGCGGTGTGCGCGCGATCTCGTCGAGATACATGCCGACCAGGTCGCGGTCGGCGATCTCGCCGCCATGGGTGCGAACACTGCTTGCCGCGTCGGTCCCGCCGGTGGCGGACTGACGACGGGCGACGGCACGGGTTGCCATGCGTGCTCCCTTGCGTGGTGAGGTCAGCGGGTGGTCCTGGACACTCGGCACTCTCCTCGGGTGCCCGGCATCCGATGGAAACAACGACTGGAATCCGGACAGAATTCCCAACCCACCCCTGTATTTTTCTGATCATGCAGTATCCTGCCCGGCCACACGAGGAGGAGCGATGCCGTCGGAACGTACAGAGGTGCAGGTCAGGCCGGGAGTCGACTGTGACCTCGCCGCTCTCACCGGCATCTACAACCACTACGTTCGTGAGACGTCCATCACATTCGACACCGCCGTCTTCACTCCGGAGGAGCGCCGCCCTTGGCTGCTCTCCCACCCTGAAGACGGCCCGCATCGCCTGATGGTTGCCACGCATGCGGACACACAGGAGATTCTGGGCTACGCCACATCCAGCCCTTATCGCGCCAAGCCCGCCTACTCGACCTCCGTCGAGGTCACCATCTACCTCGCCCCCCACGCGGGCGGCCGCGGCATCGGCACGCTGCTCTACAAGTCCCTCTTCGAGGCGCTGTCCGGCGAGGACCTGCACCGCGCCTACGCGGGCATCGCACAGCCCAACGAAGCGTCCACGCGGCTGCACGAACGCTTCGGATTCCGGCCCGTCGGCACATACCGGGAAGTGGGCCGGAAGTTCGGCCGCTACTGGGACGTGGCCTGGTACGAGAAGGATCTCTAGAGGTCCTTCAGAGGCCGCGCAGAACCAGGTCCCTGGCCGCCGCGGCCGAGCCGTGACCGTCTCAGCGAACCCTGGCCGCGTCAGCCGAACCATGATCGTCTCAGCCGAACTGCACCGACCGCTTCGCCATCCCCATCCAGAACCCGTCGATCACGGACTTCTGCGAGTCCAGCTCACCGGCCACGTCCGCCGCGCCCATCGTCACGAACAGCGGGGCGAAGTGTTCGGTGCGCGGGTGGGCGTACCGGCCTGCCGGGGCCTTGTGGAGGAAGTCCAGCAGGGCGTCCCAGTCACGGGTCTCCAGGGCGCGGCGGCCCCAGTCGTCGAACTCGGACGACCAGGTGGGCACTCCCCCGCCCGTGTGCCGCAGCGCGGCCAGGTTGTGGGTGAAGAAGCCGGAGCCGACGATCAGCACGCCCTCGTCGCGCAGCGGCGCGAGCTTGCGGCCGATCTCCATGAGGCGGACCGGGTCCAGGGTCGGCATGGAGACCTGCAGGACCGGGATGTCGGCCTCGGGGAACATCTCCACCAGCGGGACGTAGGCGCCGTGGTCGAGGCCGCGGTCCGGGATGTCCTGGACGGGCGTGCCGGCCGTGCGCAGCAGCTTCCGTACGGACTCGGCGAGTCGGGGGGCGCCGGGAGCCGCGTACTTCACCTGGTAGTAGTGCTCGGGGAAGCCCCAGAAGTCGTAGACGAGGGGGACGGGCACGGTGGCGCCGAGGGCGAGCGGGGCCTCTTCCCAGTGGGCGGAGACCATGAGGATCGCCTTGGGCCGCGGCAGTCCGGCCGACCAGGCGGACAGTTCGCCGGGCCAGACCGGGTCGTCCGCCAGCGGCGGGGCGCCGTGGCTGAGGTAGAGGGCGGGCATCCGCTCCTCGGTGGCGGCGGACATGACGGCTGCTCCCTCCGGAAGAACCCGCACGTGAGGCGGTTCACGATAGTTCACTTGAAACCTCAAGCTATTACAACTCCGAGGATACGCCCGGTTTGTTTAAGATTCAAGGAGAGCCCTCGTACAGTGGAGTACATGAACACGGCATCCGCACCCGCTGAAGAGCCGCGCTGGCTCACCGAAGAGGAGCAGCTCGTCTGGCGCTCCTACCTGCACGCCACCTACCTTCTCGAAGACCACCTGGACCGTCAGCTCCAGCGTGACGCGGGCATGCCCCACATCTACTACGGTCTCCTCGTCAAGCTCGCCGAGTCCCCGCACCGGCGGCTGCGCATGACCGAGCTGGCCAAGCACGCGAAGATCACCCGCTCCCGGCTGTCCCACGCCATCGCCCGCCTGGAGAAGAACGGCTGGGTACGGCGCGAGGACTGCCCCTCCGACAAACGGGGCCAGTTCGCCGTACTCACGGACCAGGGCCTGGAGACGCTGAAGCAGACCGCACCGGGCCATGTGACGGTCGTACGGAACGCGCTGTTCGACCGGCTCACCCCCGAACAGCAGAAATCCCTCGGCGAGATCATGCAGATCATCGCCGAGGGACTTCAGCCGAACGAAGCGGGTGCGGACCTGCCCTGGCTCCGCTGAGCGCAGCCGGGGCAGGTCCGCTGGGGCGTACGTACGAGGCGTCCCCTCCCCGTACGTACGTGGGGCCCGAAGGGATACGACCGGATGGTCGCCGTCAGTGCGCGACCACCGGCACCCTCAGCTCGTCCTCGACACCGTCACCGGAGCCGGTCACCGCGCCGGTGTCCGGGCGGCCGGTGTTGATGAAGGTCGCGGCGACCGCCGCGGCGAGCACGAGGATGCCGACGGCGAACCAGATGGCGTTGGTGTAGCCGTGCACCTGGCCCTCCAGCTGGACCAGCTGCTGCTGGGCCTGGGAACCGGCGCCGCCGATGTGGTCCTTGATGTACGAGGCCGTCGCCGAGGCGGCGATCGTGTTCAGCAGGGCCGTACCGATCGCGCCGCCCACCTGCTGCGAGGTGTTGACCATCGCGGAGGCGACACCGGCGTCACGCGGCTCGACTCCGTGCGTGGACAGCGACATGGCGGGCATGAACGCCGTACCCATGCCGAGGCCGAGCAGCACCATTCCCGGCAGGATCACGCTGGCGTACGAGGAGCCGATCTCCAGCTGGGTGAGGAACAGCATGCCGACCGCGGCGACCAGGAAGCCCGGAGCCATCAGCAGGCGCGGGGGAACCCGGGTCATCAGGCGGGTACCGATCTGCGTGGAGCCCACCATCATGCCGCCGATCATCGGCAGGAAGGCGAGGCCGGTCTTGACCGGCGAGTAGCCCAGCACGAGCTGCAGGTAGTAGGTCAGGAAGAGGAACAGGCCGAACATCGCGATGATCGCCAGGCCGAGGGAGAGGTAGACACCGCCACGGTTGCGCTCGGTGAGAACGCGCAGCGGCAGCAGTGGGGCCTTGACCTTGGACTCGGTGAAGACGAACGCGGCGAGCAGCACCACCGAGGCGACGAACAGGCCGACGGTCACGGAGTCGCCCCAGCCGTCGGACTCGGCGCGGGTGAAGGCGTAGACGAGCGTGACCAGACCGAGGATGGAGAGGATGACGCCCGGGATGTCGAGCGGCGAACGGTTGCGGCCGCCGGCCGGCTCACGGATGACGAAGTACGCGCCCGCGGCCGCGACGACCGCGAACGGGATGTTGACGAAGAACGTCCAGCGCCAGTCCATGTACTCGGTCAGGACGCCGCCGAGGATGAAGCCCACGGCGCCGCCGCCACCGGCGATCGCACCGTAGATACCGAACGCCTTGGCGCGCTCCTTGGGCTCCGTGAACATCACGGCGAGCAGCGAGAGCGCGGCGGGCGCGAGCAGTGCGCCGAACGCACCCTGGAGGGCGCGGGCGCCGAGCATCATCGCCTCGTTCGTGGCCGCGCCGCCGAGGGCGGACGCGCCGGCGAAGCCGATCAGACCGGCGACGAAGGTGCGCTTACGGCCCCACAGGTCGGCGATGCGGCCACCGAAGAGCAGCAGACCACCGAAGGCGAGGGCGTAGGCCGTGATGACCCACTGCCGGTTGCCGTCGGAGATACCCAGGTCCTGCTGGGCGGAGGGCAGGGCGATGTTCACGATGGTCGCGTCGAGAACGACCATCAGCTGGGCGAGCGCTATGAACGTCAGCGCTTTCCAGCGGTTGGCATCAGGGACGCCAGGGGCCTTTACGGCTGTTTCAGACATGGTGGTACCCACTCCGGGACTTCGTGACGGAAAAGATGTCGTATAAGGGACGAAAAGGGTGTCTTCAGGAAAGGCTTGAGGAAGGTCGGGCCGTCAAGGACGGCCGGCTCTTCAGGGACGGCTCGTCATCGGTGACGGCCGCGGAAGTCGGTGCACTGACTGGCGCGCAGCGCCGAACTCATCGGTCAGGCCTTGCGGAGGTCCTCCATGGTCACGGCCGTACCCGGCAGGGTGGAGCGGGCCGGGGCCCGCAGTCCGTCCAGGAACAGCTGCAGATGGCGGTGAACGAAGCGGTCGATGCTGAAGCAGTCCGTACCGGCCGGGGGTCGGCTCAGCTGGATCGCGGTGACCATCAGGTCGCCGATCCCCACGTCGGCACGGAGCTGACCGGCCGCCTTGGCCCGGCCCATGAGCTGCTCCACGAGCTGATCGCAGCGTTCGCGCGCGGCCTTCAGATCGGGGTGGTGCTGGTCGAACGTGCTGGAGGCCATCGGGCACAGCGCGCTGATCCGCTCGTCGACGGCGGTGTGCAGGAAGCGTGCCAGCGCCTCGAACGCGTCCCCGGTCTCCATCAGCGCCCGCTCGGCCGCCTCCGAGGTCCGGTCCATGACCGAGCAGACCACCTCGCGGACCAGGGCGTCCCGGTCCGGGAAGTTGCGGTACACCGTGGCGTTGCCGACGCCGGCCCGGCGGGCGATGTCGTCGAGCGGGACGTCCGGGCCCAGTTCGACGAACATCTCCCGGGCGGCGGCGACGATCCGCTCCCGGTTGCGCAGAGCGTCGGCACGCGGCCGGGGCGTCTTGCGCTGCACGGGGGTCGCGGTCTGCACGGTGTACTCCAGGTTGCTGGTGTGCGATCAGAGGCTGTTGCGTGTGCGATCAGAGGTTGTTGCGTGTGCGATCGGAGCTGTGTGTGCGATCGGAGACTGTGGTGTTGCGGTTGAGATGTGATCCGGGGAAGCTCTCCCCACTTCGCTCGGACACAGGTCTAAACGGGGAAGGGATCCCCGGTTATTTCCTGCCCGCCCACAGATCTTGTGTGACCTGAGTCACATTCATATGGCGTGACTGAGTCACCTCCACCTGATGCCCCCGGGTCCCGCCACCCGATGGCCCGAGTCCCGCCCCCTCCGTTCCGGAAACCCACGTTCGGGCTCTTTCAGCGCGCGCCCGCGCACCCCTCGTCACAGGGTGATCGAAAGGGCGCAGCCTTCAGATCGGCGGCTGCCGCGGACCGAAGGGGCCATGCATGCAGCCGAGCCGTCGGATACGCCCGCGCCGCATGGCCACTCTCGCCTCCGTGACCGTGCTGACCCTCGCCGTCAGCACATCGGCCGGCACCGGACACCTCAGGCCGGCCCCCACCACGGCCGGCGCCGGACCCATCGTGCTGGCCCGCACCTCCGCACATCTCCCCTGCATGATCAGCGGCAGCCCGACGGTCCAGATGACCGAGGGCGTCCCCACCCCCGGCGGCTACTCCCGCTCCACCGGCACCGTCCGCGCCCTCACCCTGATGGTCGACTTCTCCGACGCGCCCGGCTCGGGCCGCGCTCTCGACCGCTTCCACGAGTTCTTCCCGCAGACCCAGCGATGGTTCCGCACCAGCTCCTACGGCCGTCTCGACTACCGCCCCGAAACGCCGGTCACCGACTGGCTGCGCATGCCCCAGCCTTTCCACGCCTACGACATAGAGCGCGGCGCCCCCTTCGACCCCGGCTACCGGCAACTGGTCCAGGACATCGTGGCCACGGCCGATCCCCGGGTGGACTTCCGGTCGTACGACTTCCTGAACGTCCTGGTCACACCCAACGCCGGCCCCTCCGCCCTCGACACCGTCCTGTCCGTCACCTTCGCCGGCAACCCGGAGGCCCCGGTCGCCGACGGCGTCCCGGTGTCGAACGCGTCCTTCGTCTACTCCCGCCAGGACGACGGCTCCGGCTCCTACGACCGGACCGGCTACCGCGTCCTCCCCCACGAGAACGGCCACGTCTTCGGCCTCCCCGACCTCTACACCCAGGAGGGCGGGGGCGCGGTCGGCCACTGGGACATCATGAGCGAGGACTGGGGCGCCAACAACGACCTTCTCGCTTGGCACAAGTGGAAACTCGGCTGGCTGGACGCACCCCAGGTGCACTGTGCGACGGCCCCCGGGACGACGGAGTACAGCCTCACCCCGCTGGCCCGCCCGGGCGGCACGAAACTCGTCTTCGTCCCCCTCGACCGCCGCACCGGATACGCCGTCGAACTGCGCACCCGCGAGGGCAACGACGAGACGGTCTGCCGTCCCGGCATCCTCATATACAAGGTCGACGCCGACATCGACACCGGCCAGGGCCCGATCACGGTCTACGACTCCCAACGCGACAGCGGCGGCTGCACCCGCAGCCCCAACGTCCACGCGGAACTCTCCGACGCGCCCTTCGTCCCCGGGGAGGAGTTCCGGGACACGAAGCGGGGGGTGCGGATCGCGGTGGCGGGGGCGGGAGCGGGAGCGGGAGCGGGCCTTTCGGGGGATTACCGGGTGCGAGTCAGTCGGGGGTAGGAGTGGGGGGTGGGAGTCGGGGATGGGAGTCGAGGGTGGCAGTCGGGACAGGCGATGCCTGGCGGACTCCGGAATACGGTGGGCCTACCAGGGCGACCCCGATGTCTCCGGATTACGGTAGGCCTGGCCAAGGCGACCCCGGCGGACCCCCGGAATCCGGTAGGCCTGCCCTGACCGCCGTACCGGAGAACCGATGCCCGCCGACATGACCGATACAACGCATACAACCCGCAACGCCGCCGCCCCACCGGCCGGCTCCCCTGCCGTACCCGCCGTACCCGCCGTACCCGCCGAGGCGGTCGCCCCGCTGATCCGAGGGGTCGGCGTGCTGCGGCGACTGACCGAGGCCGGCGGGACGATGAGCGCGAGCGGATTGGAACGAGCCACCGGCCTCGCCCGTTCGACGGTCGACCGGATCACCTCCACCCTCGCGCGCATGGCGTACGTCCGTCTCGACGGCCGGGACGTGATCCTCACCCCCCGCCTGATGGAACTGGGCAACGCGTACCTGTCCGCCCTGCGCCTGCCTGCACTGCTCGACGCCCGCGCGGACGCCCTCGCCGACGAGCTGGACGAGTCGGTGTCACTGGCGGTCGGCGACCGCGACGGCATCCGCTTCATCCATCAGGCCACCCGCCGCCGCGCGATGTCCCTCAGCTTCCGCATCGGCGACCTGCTGCCGGCCGAACGCACCGCGCCGGGCCCGCTGTTCGCGACGGAGTGGACGGACGAGGACTGGCAGGGCTGGCGGGCACGCCGGGCGGCGGACCCTGAGGACCGGGACTTTCCGGCCGTACCGCCGCGTGAACGAGCAGGCGTGGACGAGGAGTTCGTACTGGCCGTGTCCCGGGCGCGGGAGAACGGCTGGGCGTTGGACGACCAGTTGATCGAGCCGGGCCTGGTGGCGGTGTCCGTACCCGTACGAGATCCGCGCACCGGCCGGATCGCCTGCGTGGCGAGCGTGGTGAGCCACACGAGCCGGCACTCGGCGGCGGACTTGCGCGAGACCCTGCTGTCGCGGCTGCGGGGGGCGGTGGCGGACATGGAGGGGGAACTGGGCGGGGTGGGCACGCAGGCGGAGTCCGCGTCCCCGTCCGTGTCCGGGTCGGCGTCCGGGTCGGCGGCCTGGACGGGGGCATCGAAGCACGAGCTGGGCAGGGACTTCGTCGAGTCCCTGGCCCGTGGCCTGACCGTCCTGACGGCCTTCGGCGAGGGCCGGGCGGAGCTGACGCTGACGGAGGTGGCGAAGGCGACGGGGCTGGCCCGGGCGACGGCACGGCGGGCGCTGATCACGTACGAGCACCTGGGCCTGGTGACGCCGGGCGCCGCGGAGCGCACGTTCGCGTTGACGCCCCGCGTGCTGTCCCTGGGCTTCCCGCCCCTGTCCCGTACGTCCCTCTCCCGCATCGCGACCCCGCACCTGGCGGATCTGTCGGCAAGGGTCCACGAGTCCTCGTCACTCGCGGTCCTGACGGCATCGGGCGAGGAGATCCAGTACACGGCCCGGGCGACCACCAGCCGCGTCCTGAGCGCCGACATCACGATCGGCACGCGGCTGCCGGCCGGGGCGACGGCGCTGGGGCGGGTACTGCTGGCGGACGAGACGCAGGTACAGACTCAGGGCTACGCCCTGGTCGACGAGGAACTGGAAAAGGGCCTGCGCTCCGTCGCGGTCCCCATCCGCGACCGCACGGGCAGAACGGTCGCCGCCACGAACGTGGCCCTGCACGCGGCCCGCCGCACGGTGGAGGAGATCGTGACGGAGATCCTGCCGGAGCTGCGGGCGACGGCGGATCGGATCGAGGATGACCTGAGGGTGGCGGGCCGATTCACGAGGGTGCCCCTGTCGTGACGGGCGGAGCTCCCGCCGCTGCCTCAGCCGCCGCTGCCTCAGCCGTTCACTGCGGCAGCCGTCAGTGCCTCAACCGTCGTACGGCCGGGCCGTCGCTGCCTCAATCGTCGTACGGCCGGGCCGCCCGCCCCTCCCGCAGGGTCACCCCCCACCAGGCCAGCTGGTCCAACAGAACGGCGGCGGCCTTGGTGGTCCCCTCCTCGTCGTACGGCCGCCCGAGCTCGTCGAACCTCTCCCAGGCCATGTGAAAACTGACGGTGTCGCGCAACGTGACGGCATGCAGCTCGGCGAAGACCTGCCGCAAC
Source organism: Streptomyces sp. NPDC058678 (assembly GCF_042714835.1). Lineage (NCBI taxonomy): Bacteria > Bacillati > Actinomycetota > Actinomycetes > Kitasatosporales > Streptomycetaceae > Streptomyces > Streptomyces sp. NPDC058678. The sequence continues at coordinate 132,029 of NZ_JBHXSG010000023.1, forward strand.
TGCTCCACAGCCCGCTGGCCGCCGGCCATCCCCCCGTACGACACGAACCCGACCGGCTTGGCACGCCACTCGCTGTACACGTAGTCGATGGCCAGCTTGAGGGAGGCCGGGTAGCCGTGGTTGTACTCAGGCGTGATCACAACAAACCCGTCGAGCCCGCCGATGCGCTGCGCGAGCCCCGGGACATCGTCCCCGCCACCACCACCGTCGGCTCGCTCGAAGGAGAGCTTGAGCTCGTCGACGAGGGCCGGCTCGGACAGGTCGATCACTTGGACGTCCATGTCGTCGCGTCGGCGGACCTCGGAGAGGAACCAGGGGGCGACCTTGTCGGCGAAGCGACCGGGGCGGGTGCTGCCGATGAGGACGCCGATCTTGAGTGGGAGCGGCTGCGTCGTGGTGTGCGGTGCTGTCTTAGGCATGAAGCAGAACGTAGAACCTAAACATAACTTGAGGTCAAGCCCACCCCACCACCTCCGACCGCCCACCAGTAAAGGACCAGCCCCACCCGCTACACTGAACGCCGTCGCCTTCGTAGCTCAGGGGATAGAGCACCGCTCTCCTAAAGCGGGTGTCGCAGGTTCGAATCCTGCCGGGGGCACACAACCAAGGGCCAGCTCAGGAGGGGTTTCCTCCCAGGCTGGCCCTTCGTCGTGTTCGAGGTCGCGCCACACGCGTGGCACTGGAGTCCACGCGGAGTCAACAACCCCTACGCGGGAGCCTCTCCCCCACCTTCGCGGATCATGGCCCCGAGCCGATCGGCGATGGCCCGATCACGGTCGCTGGTCATGTGCTGGTAGATCAGTGCGGCGCGTGAGCTGCTGTGCCCCATCCGCGTCGTCAACTCGCGTGTGCTGGCCCCAGCCGTGGAGGCCAGTGTGTTGCCCTTGTGCCGCAGGTCGTGAAAGTGCTTGAACCAGTCGTCCCTGCAGTTCCTGACGGCCAGGTCGCGGCCAAGCCGTACAAGCTGCTGCGGCCCTCGCCGATACCGGTCGGATCGATGGAGTCGAGTGGCGCGAACGCTTGGATCTCGATCGCCTTCGCCGTCGGCAGCGGCAGGTCCCGCAGCTCGTCATCCGAGATAGGCACGACGTTGTCCTCAGACACCTAATAGCCCTTGCCGATCTCCGACTGGGAGACCTCCCGATCGCACACCTTCCGCACCCGCACCCGACCCATGTCCTCCAGGTGGTACTGGTGGAACTGGATCGACCTGTTCTCGGTAGCGCTCGCCATGTGGATAGGTACGGTGACCAGGCCAAACGAGATAGCACCTGACCAGATGGTTCGCGGCATGGCAGACCTCCGCGACAGCCCCGAGCATTGCCAGGCTACGCGCCAACCACCCGCGTCACATATCCACGCAAACGCGACGAATGGATGCAGCAATGTGAGGAACACGGACACCAACCCCCTCGCGAACGGAGCACGACATGGTCATCAAGAAGATGCACGACATGGGCATCCGCAGCGAACACGCCTACATGGCCGCCATGGCCTCCATCGGCCTCTCCGTCGCCACCTGGCTGGGCTCCCTGAAGGTCGAGCCCGTTGGCGGCCTCGCCCGCGCCGACCGGTGGGGCATCTTCGTCGGCGAATGGGCTCCGACTTTCTTCGGCCTCGGCGTCGCCCTCTCCCACTACGAGCAGCAAGACGGCACCCTCACCGCCACCGTCCACGAACTGCGAGAGCAGAAGGCCGGCTGACCACACGCGAGCGCCCGCCCCCGGTTATGTCGGGGGCGGACAAGCGGAACGTTGAGGGCAACACGACGCGCTCGACCCGACCTGCGTCAAGGTCTTCGAGGAGAAGGTCTGACTATCATCGGCTGAGGTTCGTGCCACTGCCGTGCCAGATGCAGAGGTCAGCCACGGTCAATGGGGTGTCCTGCGGTCGAGTTGCCGACCGACTGACCTGGTATCGAAGCCCCAGGCCACCGGCAAGACCCCCCGCCTCTCTCCTAAAACGGGTGTCGCAGGTTCGAATCCTGCCGGGGGCACCAGGCAAAAGGCCCCGGACCGATCATGTTCCGGGGCCTTTGACGGCAGGCTTGACGCCAGTGGCTGTTAGCGCACGTCGACGTAGTCGCCTGTGGCGTTGACCGCCGAAGTGGTGGACGTGCCCGGGAAGGACCAGCGCCAGTAGCCGTCGGCCGCTGCCGTGACCGTCGTCGACAGGTTGCCCGTCGAGTTGGTGTAGACCGTCTTGAGGGTCGTGTAGGTGGTGGTGCCCGCCTTGCGGAACTGCAGCTTCACGGGCTGGTTGGTGTAGCCCGCGTAGACGCGCTTGTCCCAGTTGGCGCGGGCCAGCTTGCCCGTGACCGTGATCGGCTTGCCCTTGGCTACCGGCTCGGGCCCGGCGTTGACGCTGAGCGTGCCCCGCCTCAGGACCGAGTGCTTGGTGGCGCCGCCGTTGTTGTAGAGGTCGCCGTCCTTGGACTGGAGTTGGACGGTCACGTCCCACTTACCCGCGAGGGTGTTGCGGGGCACGCCCCAGCCCGAATCGAGCTTGAAGGTGAGCTTGCAAGTGGAGGTGGTGGCGTTGACCACGGTGCACGTCGGGGCGCCGTGGTATGACCAGTAGGTGTCGCCGACCTCCCGGTCGATCTGGAGGAACGCGAGGTCTTTGCTGATCCCCGAGTCGTCCGAGGCGGTCACCGAGATGGTGAACGACTCGCTCTGGGAGGTGCCGAGGACGATGGGCTTGCCGCCGTTCACGGACAGCTTCTGGATCACCACGCCGGTCTCCGCCGCGTAGGCGGCCGGGGCGGTGACGGCAGAGGCGGCAAGCGCCAGGGCGCCGGTGAGGACGGCACCTATGGATTTCACGCGCATGAATCCCCAATTGGTTCGGGCCTGCCCCGGCCGTGAATCCCCCCCGGCCGCAGGCATGGCAGATGGGCCGAGAATATGTCACCTGCGCAGCTCAGCCGCCGCCGGAGTGCGGACCCCGACGCCCCATGCCTGATGCATCGCAGGGCGTAGGCGGCGGCGAGCTTGTGTTCGCAGGAGGCGTTCGGGTGCCGTATGCCCTCGGCTACGGGGACGGGAAGGTCTCACACGCGCTCGCTGGTCAGGCGAGCGCGTGTGAGACACCTGCCGACCAACGCGTCGTTCTATGGGCCTGCCGTCAAGCTGCGGGCAGACGGCGCTGTAGCAGCCGATCCAGGTGGCTGATCGCTTCCCGCTGAGAGTCGTGCACGACGTGCTGGTACACACGTCCACGGCGTGAGGCATCAGCGCCTGTCGCTCGACCGTCCTACGCGATCGCCGTAGTGGACAGGTCCGGTTCCGGCGGTGGCGGGTGGCTCGCCGCCGTGGGCAGGCTCAGCACCATGGTGAGGCCGCCGCCCGGTGTGTCCTCGGCGTGCAGGGTGCCGCC
>NZ_JBHXSG010000024.1:0-131442 GCF_042714835.1 Streptomyces sp. NPDC058678
TTTTGGCACGCTGTTGAGTTCTCAAGGAACGGACGCTTCCTTTGTACTCACCCTCTCGGGCTTTCCTCCGGGCTTCCCTTCGGTCTTGCGTTTCCAACTCTAGCAGTGTTTTTCCGGCCCCCTGACCACCGTCCTGCGGGCATGCAGAAGGTGACCCCGAGATAGGATCTGCCAAGTTGGATGCTGCCGGGCAAGGACGCCAGGTGTGCGTCGCTCAGCCCCAAGCAGGAGTACGACTGTACACGGAGTCGCGGAGCGGGTGCAAATCGCTTGGAGGTGTGGTCTAGACCTCTAACTGGGAGCTCTCGTGCGGAACCGGTACTTCGTATGACATACCCTGCTGATCAGTACGCCGTCCGGGACAGGCAGTGACGGTGTCCATATAGATCTCCACCCCTGGGAGGCTTCCCATGACCACCGTGACGTCCCCTATTGCCGGACGCGCCATCGGACTGGCGTCGGTGCCTGATCCGGTCTTCTCCGGGGCCATGGTCGGCCCCGGTATGGCCATCGACCCCGTGCGTGAGCCCTCCGAGGCTGTCGCGCCCGTGGACGGAGTCATCGTCTCGCTGCATCCGCATGCCTTCGTCGTCGTCGACGAGACAGGACACGGTGTACTCACCCACCTCGGCATCGACACAGTGCAGCTCAACGGCCAGGGTTTCGAGCTGCTCGTGAACAAGGGCGACACCGTCACGCGCGGTCAGAGCATCGTGCGCTGGAATCCGGCGGCGGTCGAAGCCGCGGGCAAGTCTCCGGTCTGTCCGATCGTGGCGCTCGAGGCCACGGCCGAGGCGCTCGCCGAGCTCCGTGAGGACGGCGACGTGAAGTCCGGCGACAGTCTCTTCGTCTGGAAGTGACGCCGGTGCCGTCGGACGACGGCAAGTAGGGACAACCACCACGGCGGCGGGACCCGCCGCATTATCGGGACGGGTGAGATGGAGACAACGCTGCGAGGCGTCGGCGTGAGCCATGGTGTGGCGATCGGCGAGGTTCGGCACATGGGAACGGCGGTGCTGGAACCGCCTGCCAAGCAGATCCAGGCGGAGGACGCGGAGCGTGAACAGGGGCGCGCCCGCAAAGCCGTCGAGGCTGTGGCGGCCGACCTGATGGCACGCGGCAACCTCGCCGGAGGTGAAGCCCAGGCGGTGCTCGAGGCGCAGGCCATGATGGCTCAGGACCCCGAGCTGATGGCGGACGTGGAGCGGCGTATCGCGGTGGGGAGCACGGCCGAGCGTGCGGTGTACGACGCTTTCGCCGCGTACCGCGCACTGCTCGCCGCAGCTGGTGAGTACCTGGCCGGTCGTGTGGCCGACCTCGATGACGTGCGGAATCGTATCGTCGCACGCTTGCTCGGGGTGCCGATGCCGGGTGTCCCGGACAGCGACGAGCCGTACGTCCTTATTGCTCGGGATCTTGCGCCGGCCGACACCGCGCTTCTGGACCCGACGCTGGTCCTCGGTTTCGTCACCGAGGAGGGTGGGCCTACCAGCCACAGTGCGATTCTGGCCCGTGCGCTCGGGGTTCCGGCCGTGGTGGCGCTGCCCGGAGCGGGTGAGTTGGCCGAGGGCACGATGATCGCGGTGGATGGGAGCACCGGCGAGATCTTCGTGAACCCCGGAGAAGAACGGAAGACGCGGATGGCGGCCGAGGCCGCCGAGCGCAAGGCCGCGCTTGCCGCCTCGACGGGTCCGGGCGTCACCTCCGACGGTCACAAGGTGCCGCTGCTGGCCAACGTCGGCGGTCCGGCCGACGTGCCGGCCGCCGTCGAGGCCGGGGCCGAGGGTGTCGGGCTTTTCCGTACCGAGTTCCTGTTCCTCGACGACAGCAAGAACGCTCCGTCGGAGGAGAAGCAGGTCGACGCCTATCGTCAGGTGCTCGAGGCGTTCCCTGAGGGACGTGTCGTGGTGCGTGTGCTGGACGCGGGAGCGGACAAGCCGCTGGACTTCCTCACGCCGGCCGATGAGCCGAACCCGGCGTTGGGCGTGCGTGGTCTGCGGACGCTGCTCGACCATCCCGATGTGCTCCGCACGCAGCTGACCGCGCTCGCCAAGGCTGCCGAGGGGCTGCCGGTCTACCTCGAGGTCATGGCTCCGATGGTGGCGGACCGTGCCGACGCGAGGGCCTTCGCTGACGCGTGCCGCGAAGCCGGCCTGCGGGCGAAATTCGGCGCGATGGTGGAGATTCCGTCGGCCGCGCTGCGAGCGCGCTCGATTCTGCAGGAGGTCGAGTTCCTGTCTCTGGGGACCAACGACCTCGCGCAGTACACCTTCGCCGCGGACCGACAGGTGGGTGCGGTGTCCCGACTGCAGGATCCCTGGCAGCCCGCGCTGCTCGACCTGGTCGCGCTGTCCGCCGAGGCGGCGAAGGCCGAGGGCAAGAGCTGTGGTGTCTGCGGCGAGGCCGCGTCCGACCCGCTGCTTGCCTGTGTGCTGACCGGTCTGGGCGTCACCTCTCTGTCCATGGGAGCGGCGTCGATCCCTTACGTCCGGGCGACGCTGGCGAAGTACACGCTTGCGCAGTGTGAGCGGGCCGCGGCTGCGGCACGGGCTTCGGACAGTGCTGAAGAAGCGCGCAACGCGGCGCAGGCCGTGTTGTCCGGCGAGTAGCAGCCAGGCCGGCCGGCGGCTGTCGTGAGGGGCGCTCCACCTGCGGGTGGGGCGCCCCTCACGCGTTCAGTGGTGGTGTCCCGGCGCTTGCCCCATGTCACCGAGCTCGGGCGGCTCGCAGTAGTCGACGTCCGATTCCGGGGAGATGAGTTCTCCGGAGTCGATGTCGGTGCAGTAGGCGTCGAAGACCTCGCCGGCAGTGAGGGGTTCGAGGCCTTCTCCGCGCATGCGCCAGCCGTAGATGCGGTCCGGGACGCCGGGGGTGCTGGTGCGCATGACGAGGCCGCCGGGGCCCTGGGTGGCGAGGCCGAGGGCCAGGACGGTGGTGAATTCGAGAGCTTCGGCCTCGTCGAGGTGCGTGGTGCCGTCGTGCTCCTCCTCTGTGCGCAGCACGGACAGGAGTGATTCCGGGGTGCCCGTGACGCTGCAGACGAGGTGTCGGTCTCCGCTTCGGGCGGTTTCGAGGATGCGGACGAGGAGGTGGGAGGCGCGGACGAAGGCCGCACGGCCGATGTCCTCGCCGCAGGCGGCACAGACGCCGAGGCGCGCCAGCAGGGTGCTCGCGTATTCCCAGGTGGCCTGCCGGACGGCTTCGTCGACGAGGGCCGGCACGAGGTCGGCCAGGGGCTGGCCGTCGTAGGGGATGGTCGGCCCTGTGGTCGCGAGCTCCGCTGTGAAGCGTGTGCGGCTGGAGTGGATGTCCGGGTCGAGGCCGGCGTCCGTGCAGAACTCGGCGTACTCCTGTGGGTCGAAGAGAGCGACCGTGGTGTGGCTGCCTTGGGCGGCGCGGGTTTTGAGGAGGTCTTCGACTTGTCGCAGATAGGTCCTGTGGTCGTCGAAGGTGAAGCTGCGGTAGCGCCGCATGGCGCGGAAGTCGTGCTCGTCGGTCAGCAGGCCGATGGTGCCGGCGATTTCGCGACGCAGGACGCGTCGCATGGTCTGGTGCTCGGTGTGCGTCATGGTTCCCCCTGGGTGCAGTCGATCAATGCTCACTCACAGTAATCGGCTGCACTGACAACGGTGTCCGGGCGAGGGGCACGGACGGCCTCGGGCTTCGCAGGCGTACCGGGCGGGTCCGAGGCCGACGACGGGGGGTGACGCGCTCTCGGGGTTCGGGTCAGGCGTGCTTGTGGGCCAGGTCCTCGTAGAAGCGGAGCAGGTCGAGGTTGTCGATGGAGCCGGGGTTGACGGCTTTCTCCAAGGGGGTTCCCTGGAGAAGGCGCTTCACGGGGACCTCGATGCGTTTGCCGGTGAGGGTGTGCGGGATGCCGGGCACCTCGATGACCTCGTCGGGGACGTGGCGGGGGGAGAGCTGTTCCCGGATGGTGTGCCTGATGCGGTTGAGGAGGGGCTCGTCGAGGACGGCTCCCGGGGCCAGGTGCACGAAGAGAGGCATCCAGTAGCCGCCATCGGGCTGTTCGATGCCGATGACGAGCGATTCCTTGATCTCGGGGAGGCGTTCGACGGCTTCGTAGATGTCGGCCGAACCCATGCGTACGCCCTGGCGGTTGAGCGTCGAGTCGGAGCGACCGTGGATGACGACCGAGCCGCGCGAGGTGACGGTGATCCAGTCGCCGTGGCGCCACACTCCGGGATAGGTGTCGAAGTAGCTGTCGTGGTAGCGGCTGCCGTCCGGGTCGTTCCAGAAGTGGATCGGCATGGACGGCATGGGGTTGGTGACGACTAGCTCGCCGACCTCGTCGACCAGGGGCTTTCCGCTCGGATCCCAGGACTGCAGATCGGTGCCCAGGCCGGGTGCCTGGAGCTCGCCGATGTACACGGGGAGGGTCGGTACGGCTCCGGCGAAGCAGGAACAGACGTCCGTGCCGCCGCTGACGGACGCGATCCACAGGTCGTCGCGGACCTCGTCGTGCAGCCAGCGGAAGCCGTCGGGCGGCAGGGGCGAGCCGGTGGTGGCGACGCATCGCACCCTGGAGAGGTCGTGGTCGCGGCCGGGGTGCACGCCGGCCTTGCGGCAGGCCATGACGTACGCGGCCGAGGTGCCGTAGAGGGTGGCCTGGGTGCGTTCGGCGATCTGCCACTGGGCGCCGGTGTCCGGGTAGCCGGGGCTGCCGTCGTAGAGGACGATCGTGGTGCCCGTGAGGAGGCCGGAGACGAGGAAGTTCCACATCATCCAGCCGGTGGACGTGTACCAGAAGAAGCGGTCGTCGGGGCCCAGGTCGCAGTGCAGGCCGAGCTGCTTGAGGTGCTCCACGAGGATGCCGCCCTGAGACTGGACGATGGCCTTGGGCAAGCCGGTCGTGCCCGAGGAGTAGAGCACCCACAGGGGGTGGTTGAACGGCACCTGTTCGAAGACGGGCTCCGTGTCGGCGGCCGTCAGGGCCGACCACTCCAGGGCGCCTTCGGGAGGCTCGGTGCCGAGGAGGGGGATGTGGACGACGGCACGCAGGGTGGGTAGTTCGTGGCGCAGTTCGGCGACCGTGTCACGGCGGTCGTGCTCCTTGCCGCCGTAGCGGTAGCCGTCCACGGTGAACAGGACCACCGGCTCCACCTGCTGGAAGCGGTCCAGGACGCTGCGGGCGCCGAAGTCGGGGGCGCAGGACGTCCATACCCCGCCCACGGCGGCGGTGGCCAGGAGGGCGACGACGGCCTGCGGGATGTTGGGGAGGTAGCCGCTGACGCGGTCGCCGGGGCGAACGCCGAGAGTGCGCAGCTCGGCGGCAAGGGCGCCGACCTGGCGGCGCAGTTCGGACCAGGTCACGGGGCGCGGGTCGTGGGTTTCGTCGACGTGGAGGAGGGCCGGTTCGTCCGCGCGGGTCTCGGCGGCCCGCAGTGCGTGCTCGGCGTAGTTCAGGGTCGCTCCGGGGAACCACTGGGCGCCGGGCATCGAGCGGGCGCCGAGCACGCGTGCGTAGGGGGTCGAGAACCGTACGTCGAACCACTCCGTGACGGCTTTCCAGAACGTGTCCAGCTCGGCGACGGACCAGCGGTGCAGTGCGGCGTAGCCGCCCTCGGAAGGGGCACCGTGGCGTTCTGTCGCCCAGGCCTGGAACCTGGTGATTTGTGCCTGGGTGATGCGTTCCGGATCGGGCTGCCAGAGCGGCTGGGGGTTCACGGTCGACATGGGCGGCTCCCGGACTGTGCGCGTCGTGTGCGTCTTCCGCGCACGGGCTGGATGTGCGCGTGACGCGGCTGACACGGACGATGCCATGTGATCAATTCCTACACCAGGGTGTGCCCCCCATAGTCCGTGTCGTGAAGATGTGGTCCCGGCACGGGTGAACGGCAGTTGAACGAGACGCATATGTGTGCCGGTCAATGGCAGGCTGAGCAGCATGGACGGTCGTGACCTGGTGCGTTCGGTGAAGGCAGTCGGTTCGGCGGGGGCGGCCCAGGGGTTGCGTTCCGTACGAGCCGCGTGGCGCAGGAGGCGTGCCGATGCCTCCGGGCTGCCGCCGCGGGGGGCCGAGCGGGCTCGGGTGCCCGGGCCGGTGCGGGACGTGGAGCCGGGTCCCGGGGGTGGTGTCGTCCGGTTCAGCCGCTCCGAGCTGCGGATCACCGTCGCGGTGAACGGGGCCGTGTTCTGGGGCTGGGACGGGGCGGGCCCCGAGCCGTCCTACGCGCTCGCGAACGGCTGTCCGGAGCCGGACCCGCGGGCGTTGCTGGAACCGGACAAGGACGGCGGCTGGCGGGTCGTGGCCGAGCGGGTGACGGTCGTCGTCTCGCGGCACGGCGCGATAGAGGTGCTTACGCCCGGAGGAGTGACGCTGCGCCGGGATCTGCCGCCCCGGTGGTGGGACCCGGTCGGCGGCGGGTCTGCGCGGTGGATGCAGCGCTCGGAGGTGGCCGCGGACGCACGGTTCTTCGGACTCGGCGGGCGCGCTTCGGGGCCCCGGCTGCGGGACGGGGCGTACCGGCTGTGGAACACGGATCCGGGCCGGCCCTTCGGCCCCGGCGACGACCCGCTGTACGTGACGATGCCGGTGCAGCTGGTGGTGGCCGACGCGGCCACGCATCTGGTGTTCCACGACACCTCGTGGGACGGCACGGTCACGCTGCGGGAGGGTGAGGAGGGCGCCGGGTCCGGTCACGACCGGGCCGGTATCTCTGAGCTGCGGATGGACGGGGGGCCGCTGCGCTCCTGGGTGATGGTGGGTACCCCCGCGCGCGTGCTGCTCGCCTGGGCCTCGCTCACCGGGGCGCCGGCGCTGCCGCCGGCCTGGGCGCTCGGTCATCACCATGCGCGGTGGGGCTTCGGCGATGAGCAGGAGGTCCGGCGGATCGTTGCGGGCTATCAGGAGCGCGGTCTGCCCCTCGACGCGGTCCATCTGGACATCGACCACTACGAGGCGCACCAGGTGTTCACCGTCGATCAGGATCGATTCCCCAAGTTGCCGGTGCTGGCGGAGGAGTTGCGGCGGGACGGGATCCGGCTGGTGTCGGTCGTCGATCCCGCCGTCAAGGCCGAGCCGGGCAACACCGTGTTCGACAGTGGGACGGCCGAGGACGCGTTCGTGCGGGACGCGAGCGGACGGCTCGTGCGGAGTGTCGTGTGGCCTGGAGAGGCCGCCCATCCGGACTTCACGCACGCACGCGTGCGGCAGTGGTGGGGGCGCCTCTATGAGGAGCGGCTCGCGCAGGGTTTCTCGGGGTTCTGGCACGACATGAACGAACCCACGTCGTTCACGGCCTTCGGCGAGTCGACGCTGCCGCGGTCGGCCAGGCACTCCCTGGAGGGGCGGGGCGGGGACCATCGCGAGGCGCACAACGTGTACGCGCTGTGCATGGCCCGGGCGGGTTACGAGGGGCTGCGCGAACTGGCCCCCGAGGAGCGCCCTTTCGTCTTCTCGCGCTCCGGCTGGGCGGGGATGCAGCGCTACGGCGGGACGTGGTCCGGCGACGTGGCCACGGGCTGGCCCGGGCTGCGGGCGTCACTGTCGCTGGTCATGGGGCTGGGGCTGTGCGGGGTGCCGTATTCGGGGCCGGACGTGGGCGGCTTCGACGGGAGGCCGTCGCCCGAGCTGTATCTGCGGTGGTTCCAGCTGGGCGCGTATCTCCCGCTCTTCCGCACCCATGCGAGCATGCGGGCCGGGCGTCGGGAGCCGTGGGAGTTCGGTGCGGAGGTGCTGGAGCACGCGCGCGTGGCGCTCGTCGAACGCCGTCGGCTGCTGCCGTATTTCGTGACGCTCGCCCATCTGGCCCGCCGTACAGGGGCACCCTATGTGCGCCCCTTGTGGTGGTCGGCGCCCGAGGACCGGGCGCTGCGGGACTGTGAGGACGCGTTCGTGCTGGGCGACTGCCTGCTGGTGGCGCCGGTGCTCGATCCGGGCGCTGACCGGCGTGCTGTCCAGTTGCCGCGGGGGCGCTGGTACGACACGGCTACGGGCCGGGCCTACGAAGGGCCGGCGCAGGTCCTCGTGGATGCTCCGCTGTCACGGATACCGGTGCTCGCGCGGGCGGGCGCTGTCATCCCGGTGCGCGGCGACGACGGCGGGCTGGAACTGGAGGTGTGGGCGCCCGCCCGGGGACGTACCGGGGGCGGGCTGGTGGTGCCGGACGGGGGTGACGGCTGGGACGAGCCGGAGATCGAGCGGTATGTCAGTCGCTGGGAGGGCTCGCGGGTGGTCGTCGAGCGGGAGGGTGAGGACGGCCTGAGCGAGCCGCCTCACCCGGTGCGCGTACGAGGGCTGGAGACGGGCTGAGGTCAGAGGTACCGGCCCTCGAACCATGCCCGCACGGCCAGCGTGTGCAGGGGGAAGGCGAGTTCCTCCGGTCGCCGCAGGAGGTGCCAGCCCTCGGTCTCGTCGGTGGCTTCGGAGGGCGGGAGGCCGTCGGCCGGGCGGTCCGGCAGGGCCCCGAACAGCAGGAGGTGCCCGTCGGGCGAGCTCAGGGCGTCGACGAGTCGTACGTCGCGGCTCGCCGCGTCGAGGCCGGTCTCCTCCTTGAGTTCACGGACGAGGGCCTGCCGCCAGTCCTCGCGGTCGTCGATGTAACCGCCGGGCAGGGCGATGCCTCCGCGCGCGGGGGCGACGGTTCGGGTGATGACCACCAGAGCGGAGCCCTGTGTGTCGTACACGGGCTGGAGGGCCACCGCGACGGGGAGCGGGTTGCGGTAGGCGACGGTCGTGCAGACCGGACAGGTGCGGGGCCAGCCGGAGACGCCCGCTCCGTAGGGAGCTCCACAGGCAGAACAGTGGGAGCCGGGCGCGGAGTTGGGGATGGAGTGCTGAGTTTCGGACACGCGGCGGACTGTATCCGATCATCGGAACGGCGTCTTCCGGAGGTGGCTTCATTGCTGTCGGTCAGGACTCAATGGCTGTTGGTCAGCGACTTCGCGGACACCGGGAAGTCGAAGTAGGTGTCCGGGAAGGGCTCGGGCTTGTAGGTGTAGTGCCACCACTCCTCGGCGAGGTTCACGAAGCCGAGGCTCTCCAGGGTGCTCTTGAGGAGCAGCCGGTTGGTCCGCTGTTCGCCCTGGATGCGCGGATCGAGGGTGTGCGAGAGGGGGTCGAAGCAGTCGAAGCCGGTGCCCATGTCGACCGAGTTGTCCGGGAAACGCTCGTCCTTGGGGGCGTGACAGGGCACCAGGGGCTCTCCCGGGACGTACGGCCTGGTGGGCTTCACGGGGAGCTTCACCATCGTGAGGTCCATGGTCGAGCCGCGGCTGTGACCGGACTTCTCGGCGATGTAACCGTCCTCGAACAGACGGGTCTTGTCGACATCCGGGTAGAACTCGCTCTTCATGGCCTGGTCGTCGAGGTCCTTCGCCCAGCGCACGAAGTGGTCCACGGCGCGCTGCGGCCGGTAGCAGTCGTACACCTTGAGGGTGTAGCCCTGGCGCAGGAGGTTCACCTGTGCCTGGTGGAGCGCCTCTGCGGCGGGGCGGGTGAGGATGCAGAGCGGTTGGCGGTAGCCGTCGATGCGTTCGCCGACGAAGTTGTGCGGGGTGAAGTAGCGCATCTCCTGGAGGATCGTCGGGTCCACGGCTCTCAGGGCCACGAAGTCCCTGGGCGCCTTGGGGTCGGTGCTCGCCCGGGCGGTGGCGGAGGCGGTGGCCACGGCCAGCAGGGCGGCGCACAGGGTGATCAGCCCGCGCACCGTGCTCGTGAGTCGTGTCATGTCTCCTGCGTCTATCAGGAGTGTGTTCCGCAGGGGAAGCGATCGGATGCGGTCCGCCTCGAATAGAGCATCGTCGACAACGGCTCTGCCCATGCGGCGACGACCGTGGCACACTTCTGACGTTCCGTCAGATCTGGTGTCGGGTGTCCGGGAGGGACCTTGTCGCGTACACATATGCCTGTGGTGGAGGGGTGGTTCGCCGGTGACGGGGACGACTTCAGGCTGCTCGGCACGCGTTGCGGCGCCTGCTCCTCGGTGTTCTTCCCTCGCGAGGAGAACCACTGCCGCAATCCCGGGTGCCCCGGCGGCGACCTGGAGGCGGTTCCGCTCTCCCGGCGCGGACGCATCTGGTCGTACACGGACAGCCGGTACCGGCCTCCGTCACCCTATGTGACCGATCCGGAACTTCCGTGGGAGCCGTGCACGTTGATCGCTGTGGAGCTGGAGGCAGAGCGGATGGTGGTGCTGGGACAGGCGGCTCCCGGCGTCACCGTCGCCGAGCTGACGGTGGGCATGGAGGTGGAGGCCGTTCCCGGGGTGCTCCATGAGGACGCGCAGACCGTGTGGACGACCTGGCAGTGGCGGCCGACGGGGGTGACGGAGTGACAGGTGAGGTGGCGGTGCTCGGCGCGGGTATGCACCCGTGGGGCAAGTGGGGGCGTGGCTTCGTCGAGTACGGAGTGGTGGCGGCCCGCGCGGCGCTTGCCGACGCCGGGCTGGAGTGGCGGGAGGTCGGCTCGATCGTCGGCGCGGACACCGTGCGCGGGGGCTACCCGGGGTACGTGGCGGGGGCGACGTTCGCGAAGGCGCTGGGCTGGCAGGGAGCGCGGGTCACGAGTGTGTACGCGGCGTGCGTGTCAGGGGCGCAGGCCGTCGACACCGCGCGCGGGCAGATACTTTCCGGTCTCGCGGACGTGGTGCTCGTGGTCGGCGCCGATGCCGCACCGAAGGGGTTCTTCCGGCCCGCGGGCGGAGACCGGCCCGATGATCCGGACTGGCTGCGCTTCCGGGTCCTCGGGGCCACCAACCCCACGTACTTCGGGCTGTACGCGCGTCGGCGGATGGCCGTGCACGGCGACACCACGCAGGACTTCGCGCAGGTCAAGGTGAAGAACGCCGCCATGGGCGCGCTGAATCCCTATGCCCGCTATCGCAAACGGGTCACCGCCGAGGAGGTCGCCGCCTCCGCCGTGGTCGCCGATCCCCTGCGGCTGCTCGACATCTGCGCGACCTCCGACGGCGGGGCAGCCGTGGTGCTGTCGAGCATGGAGTTCGCGCGTCGGCACGGGGTGGCTGATCCGGTGCGGATCCGGGCCGTGTCCACGGTGACGCCGCGTTACCCCAACACCGTGCTGGACCTGCCGGACATCGCGACGGACTCCGCTGTCGCCGCTCAACCCGCCGCCGAGACCTTCCGGGCCTTCATCGCGCGGGCGGCCTACGAGGAGGCCGGCGTCGGGCCCGAGGACGTCTCCCTCGCCGAGGTGTACGACCTGTCCACCGCGCTGGAGTTGCAATGGTACGAGGACCTGGGGCTGTGTGGGGAGGGCGAGGGGGCGAAGCTGTTGCGGGACGGCACGACGGCCCTGGGCGGGCGCATACCGGTCAACGCGAGTGGTGGGCTCGGCTCCTTCGGAGAGGCCGTGCCGGCGCAGGCGATCGCCCAGGTCTGCGAGGTGACCTGGCAGTTGAGGGGGGTGGCGGGTGACCGGCAGGTCGCCGGCGCGCGCGTGGGGATCACGGCGAACCAGGGGCTGTTCGGGCACGGTTCGGCGGTGATCGCTGTGAGGTGAGGGACGGGCCGTCGGAGTCCGGGCGGCCCCGCAGCGAGCCACGGGGGCGCAAGGGCTTTCCCGTACGCTGTGTGACCAACCGGGAATGCCGCGTGAACGTCTCATGAACTGCGCCTGGGCACGCGTCGGCGGCGCCATCATGCTCCCGTGCACTCCTGGACGGACACTCTCCGCTTCGCCTTCCAACCAGTGGTCAATCTGACGACCGGCGGGGTCGCGGGGCTGGAGATACTCGCCCGCCCGGAGACCGGGGACATCCTGGCCGAGGCCCGTCGCGACCCCGAACTCGACGGTCGGCTCGCGGTGTCGGCGGTCCGCTCGGCGGTTCGCAGGGAGACGCTGCTGCCGCTGCACGTCAACGTGTTCGCCGGCACGCTCGCCGACCTCGGCGGACTCACGCCACTGCACGACGCCGTGCGCCAGGCGGGGCGGCTGCCGTGGGAGGTGACGATCGATGTCGGCCCGCCGTACACCCACGTACCGCAGCAAGCGCTGCTGGAGGCGGTGGCCGGGCTGCGGCAGCAGGGGTTCCGGATCAGCGCGGACGGTGTCGGCGACGGGGACGTACCTCTCCGGCTGCTCACCGACCTCGGGCCCGACCTGGTGAAACTCGACGCGTCGCTGCTGGCGCGGCCGGCGGCGGTGCGGGCGATGCGGACCCTGTGCGACCAGTTGGGTGCGTTGCTGTGTGTCGAGGGGGTGGAGACCGAACTGCAGTGCGCCGGGGCGCTGTCGGCCGGGGCGCAGCTCGCGCAGGGGGAGTTGTTCGCGCCACCGTCCAGGCTGCCGGCCGCGGACGTCTACGTTCCGCCCCGCTCCCCCGATGCCGTCGCGGCGTCGAGTTCGGGGCCGACGGTGCGTGAGTTCGTGCGGCCCGCCGCGCTGCTGCCCGTCACCGCGTCCGCGAGCCGGGTGCGGGCGCTGCTGACGGGCTCCCCGGACGTGTCCGGGGTGCTGCTCGTGGACCAGGACGGGGTACCGGTGCGGTCGGTGCACCGGTCCCGCTTCCTGCTGTCCATGTCGGGGCGCTACGGCCATGCCCTGTACGCCGACCGGCCCGCCGCCAAGCTCGGCGACCCGCCCAGGACGGTGGGCGTCGACGCCACCGCGTGGGAGGTCCTGGACGTGCTGGCGGTCGGCGACCGGGACCGTACGTCGGACGACGTGGCGGTCGTGGACCGGTACGGCCGGTGCGTGGGCGTCGTACGGCTCGCGGACCTGGTCCGGGCGCTGGCCGAGAGCCGGGTCGAGGAGGCGGCCGCGCTCAATCCGCTGACCCGGCTGCCCGGTTCGGACGCGATCACCGGCGAGGTGGACCGGCGGATCGCGGACGGGCGGACGTTCGCGCTGAGTTGGCTGGACGTGGACCACTTCAAGCAGGTCAACGACGGAGCCGGGTTCGCGGCCGGTGACGAGCTGATCCGGTCCGTGGGGCGGGCGCTGCTCCACGCGGTGTCCGGCAGCGCGCGGGTCGGCCACATCGGCGGGGACGACTTCCTGGTGCTCGCGGATCCGGAAGGGCTGGAACCGCTGGCCGCCTGCGTGCTGGACGTTCCTTGGTCGGCGGGCGGACGTGCCGTCACGCTGTCCCTCGCCACCGTGGTCTGCGTGCCGGGCAGTGTGACCGATCACCGGGAAGCGGCTGCCTGTCTGGCACCGCTGAAGCAGGCCGCGAAGTCACTGGACGGGGCGAGTTGGGTCGTGGGGCACGCCGGGATGCCGGGGCACGAGATTCGTCGGGGGGCGGGGGTGACGGCTGTGCGTGCGGTGTAAGGGGTGGCGGCAGAGGCAGGCGGCGGCTTGGGTGAAGGCGGGGCGGGCAGGCGGTGACCGCATGCCCCTCAACCGTTGTCGTCGGCGACCTTGACGCTCTCTGGGCGCCGGTGAACACTTCCGGTGTCAGTCGACATCGCCGTACATTCTCGGCGTATTCCGGCACTGCGCCGCGCGGGCCTGTCTGAGCAAGGCCCGAATCCCCGTGGGCGATTCGGCTGCGACGGCACGCTCGTCGCGGACGCCGGGCGGGGCGCGGGACTCTCCCTGCCCTCGGCAGTTCGCCAAGGGAACCGCATCCTGCACGGAGGGCCGGGGCCGATCGTCTCGGACTCAGGGCCCAGGGCCTAGGAGCCGCCATGAGCAACGGAGACATTTTCGTCGGCGAGATCATCGGGACCGCGATCCTGATCCTGTTCGGCGCCGGCGTCTGCGCCGCCGTCACCCTGAGATATTCCAAGGCGAGGGCCTCGGGCTGGATCGTGATCGCGTTCGGCTGGGGATTCGGTGTGCTGGCGGGTGCGTACACCGCCGCTCCCCTCTCCGGCGGGCACCTCAACCCGGCCGTCACGCTCGGCATCGCCGTGGACACCGGCGAGTGGGGCAAGGTCTGGGTCTATGTGCTGGGCCAGATGGTCGGCGCCTTGCTGGGCGCCGTCCTGTGCTATCTCACGTACTTCGCCCAGTTCCAGGCCAACGTCCGGGAGACCGGGACCACCGAGGGGACGGCGGAGGAGCCGCTGCCGACGCTCGGCATCTTCTCCACCATCCCGGAGATCCGGAATCCGGTCGCCAACCTGGTCACGGAGATCATCGCGACGGTCGCGCTCGTCCTGCCGATCCTCGCGTTCGGGCTGACCACGGGGCTCGGTGAGTCCGGGACCCTCGTGCTGATCGTCTCGCTGCTGGTCGTCGGCATCGGTCTCTCCCTCGGCGGGCCCACCGGCTACGCCATCAACCCGGCGCGCGACCTCGGCCCGCGCCTCGTGCACACCTTCCTGCCGATCCCGAACAAGGGCACCTCCGACTGGGGTTACGCCTGGATCCCGGTCGTCGGCCCACTGATCGGCGGAGCGCTCGCGGGTCTCATCTACAACGCAGCCTTCTGAGCAGCCTGCGAACCGAGCAGCTTCCGAACCAAGCAGCTTCCGAACCGAGCAGCTTCTGGACGGAGCAACTTCCGAACCGAGCAGCTTCGGCGTTCATCAACCGCCGAATAGCTTCGAGCAGCACTCTGAATCCCAGCCCAAGGGGTAGCCATGACGGACAACGCCGCGAAGTACGTCGCCGCAATCGACCAGGGCACCACCTCCAGCCGCTGCATCGTCTTCGACCACGACGGCGCGATCGTCGCCGTCGACCAGCGTGAGCACCGCCAGATCTTCCCCAAGCCCGGGTGGGTGGAGCACGATGCCACCGAGATCTGGTCCAAGGTGCAGGCGGTGGTCGCCGGGGCGATCGCGAAGGCCGGTCTACGCGCCGACCAGCTCAGCGCGCTCGGGATCACCAACCAGCGCGAGACGACGGTGCTGTGGGACCGCGCGACCGGCAAGCCCGTGCACAACGCGATCGTGTGGCAGGACACGCGTACGGCCGCGCTGTGCAACCAACTGGGCGGCTCGGACGGGCAGGACCGATTCCGCGAGCAGACGGGTCTGCCGCTGGCCAGCTACTTCTCCGGGCCCAAGGCGGCCTGGCTGCTCGACAACGTGCCCGGCCTCAGGGCGCGTGCCGAGCGCGGCGAGATCGCCTTCGGCACGATCGACTCCTGGCTGATCTGGAACCTCACCGGCGGCACCGACGGCGGACAGCACGTCACCGACGTGACCAACGCCGGGCGGACCATGCTCATGAACCTGGAGACCCTCCAGTGGGACGCCTCCATCCTGTCCGCGATGAACGTGCCCGAGGCCGTCCTGCCCGAGATCAGGTCGTCCGCCGAGGTGTACGGCACGGCGGTCGGCCAACTCGCGGGCGTGCCGGTCGCCTCCGCGCTCGGCGACCAGCAGGCGGCCGTGTTCGGACAGGCCTGCTACGACGTGGGCACGGCGAAGAACACGTACGGCACGGGCAGCTTCCTGCTGCTCAACACCGGCAACCGGCCGGTGCCCTCGAAGAACGGTCTGCTGACGACGATGGGCTACAAGATCGGCAGTGAGGCGCCGGTGTACTGCCTTGAGGGGTCGATCGCCATAACGGGGGCGCTGGTTCAGTGGTTCCGGGACCAGCTCGGCATCATCCGCACCGCCGACGAGATCGAGCCGCTGGCGGCGAGCGTCGAGGACAACGGCGGCGCGTACATCGTGCCCGCGTTCTCCGGCCTGTACGCGCCGTACTGGCGGTCCGACGCGCGCGGTGTCGTCACCGGGCTCACCCGGTACGTCACCAAGGCACACCTCGCGCGCGCGGTGCTGGAGGCGACGAGCTGGCAGACGCGGGAGGTGGTGGACGCCATGTTCCAGGACTCCGGGGTACAGATCACCACCCTGAAGGTGGACGGCGGCATGACGAAGAACAACCTGCTCATGCAGCACCAGGCAGACGTGCTCGGCGTGCCGGTGATCCGGCCCAGGGTGTCCGAGACGACCTGTCTGGGCGCCGCGTACGCGGCCGGCCTCGCCACCGGCGTGTGGAACGACCTGGACGAACTCAAGACGCACTGGCGGAAGGACGTCGAGTGGACGCCCGCCATGGAGGCGTCGGTGCGCGACCGTGAATACCACAACTGGCGCAAGGCCGTTGAGAAGAGCTTCGGCTGGCTGGAGGACGGCGAGAACTAGCTCCACGCGCGCGTGGACGACAACGAGGCTCACGCGCGCGGGTGGTGCGCCGAGCACGGCCCACGGACAGCGGCCCGTACCCCGGTCGGCGGGGGTACGGGCCGCGCCCGGGTCACGTCGTGACCGCCTGGCGGCGCTCCGCCGCGTACGCCATCGCGTGCTGGACCACGTTGATGAGGACCTGCTTGACGGACTCCCGGTCACGGGCGTCGCACAGCAGCAGCGGTACGCCGTCGTCCAGGTCGAGGGCCTGGCGTACGTCCTGGGCCGGATAACGGGCCGCTCCCTCGAAGCAGTTGATGCCGACGACGAAGGGTATGGAACGCCGCTCGAAGTAGTCGACAGCGGCGAAGCAGTCCTCCAGGCGGCGGGTGTCGGCGAGGACGACGGCTCCGAGGGCGCCCTCGGAGAGCTCGTCCCACATGAACCAGAACCGCTCCTGACCGGGCGTACCGAAGAGGTACAGCACCAGGTCCTCGCGCAGCGTGATGCGGCCGAAGTCCATGGCCACGGTGGTGGTGTGCTTGCCCTCCACGCCGCTCGTGTCGTCGACCGGGCGTCCTGCCTCGGTGAGCAGTTCCTCGGTGCGCAGCGGCCTGATCTCGCTGACCGCGCCGACAAGGGTGGTCTTGCCCACGCCGAATCCGCCGGCCACCAGGATCTTGAACGTGACGGGCTCGACCGGAGGCTTGCCGCGCTCAGAACGCCCGAAGATCATCGATCTCTACTCCTGCTTGATGGGGGTCGGGTGACGGAGAGCCCTGGCCTCCGCCGCCGGGGTCGCGACGACGAGTACATCGCCGGTGGTGGCGACGGTCGTCCCGGTGCGAACGGCCTCGACAGGCTCCCGGGCGGTGAAGGCGCCGCCTCGGTCGACCCGGAACTGCCAGCCTGTCGTCACGTCTGTCTCTCCGATGGCGCTGCTCGGCACCGTGTCCGCAGGCCGGTGGGGGAACTGCCGCGGATGGTCGTCGACGATCGGTCAGATCATAACGGGAGTGCTGTTCCCGTACCCCGGCCCAGTCCTGTCCACAACAAGGGCCGGGCATCTCGGGCATGGCTCGGTCTTGCTTTCAACTCGAGGACGGGGGCTTCCCGGGGCGCGGTGGCTGCGCGGATGTGAGGCGACAGAGAGGGCGCCGCACGCGACCGGGGCGCCAAGACGGTCGTGCGTCGCCACCGCCCGACTGCCGTCCGCACGTGCCGTCCGTGCGACTCCCTTCCCCGACGCCGTCCGTGAGGCCTCACGGCGCTGACCGAACCGGTTCCCTCGTGGGCGGGGCGGTCGGTCACAGCGCCCTGAGGCCGTTGATCACATCCCGCAGAATGCTTTCGTCCGGCAGTTCGGCAGGGGGCACGGGCCGGTTGACGTGGACGAACTCCCCGGCCACGAGGTCCCCCACGA
Source organism: Streptomyces sp. NPDC058678 (assembly GCF_042714835.1). Lineage (NCBI taxonomy): Bacteria > Bacillati > Actinomycetota > Actinomycetes > Kitasatosporales > Streptomycetaceae > Streptomyces > Streptomyces sp. NPDC058678. Next base: position 17,441 of record NZ_JBHXSG010000024.1, read on the forward strand.
GGACCCGCACCACGCCGATGGGCAGCTTGAGTTCGGCGGCGAGTTCGGCGACCGACTGAGGGGTGTCACGGCACAGGTCGACGATGTCCACGTGTTCCGGGGACAGCGTGTGGTCGCCTTCGGGGTCGTCCGCCTGCGGTTCCGTGACGACCACCGCGATGAGGTCGAGGCGGTGCTGCCCCGTACTGGTGGTGCGGCCGCGCGTCATGGCGTACGGACGGACGACCGGTCCGGCCTCGTCGTCGAACCAGTGGCTTCTTCCCTGACCGTCTGCGCTCATGTCATCCCACTACCCGCCCTGAGGCAGATCGGTGCGCGGAGCGGCACTCAGATGCACGCCGACCCGCTTCACCAGGAGCGTCATCTCGTACGCCACCAGGCCCACGTCCGAATCGGCGTCCGAGAGGACGGCGAGGCAGCTGCCGTCGCCGGCGGCCGTGACGAACAGGAAGGCGTCATCGAGCTCGACGACCGTCTGCCGGACACTGCCCGCCTCGAAGTGGCGGCCCACGCCCTTGGCGAGGCTGTGGAACCCGGAGGCGACGGCGGCCAGGTGCTCGCTGTCCTCCCGGGTCAGGTCTTTGGACACGCCGGTCGGCAGGCCGTCTCCGGAGAGCACGAGGGCCTTGCGGATGCTCGCGACACGGTCCACCAGGTCGTCGAGGAGCCAGTTGAGCTCGCCGTTCTGGTTGCCTGCGGTGTGGCCGGTCGCCTTCGGTGCGGTCATCGACCGTCCCCCTTTGTTCCTTGTGGTGCTGTGCCGCTGTGGGCGTCGTCGCCCGCGGCGTTCTCCTCGCGGCCGCGTTGCCAGCCACGCTGGAGCGAGGCCATACGGCTGCGTACCTCGTCGGCGTCCCGCTCCTCCGGCTCCGCGTGGACGTCGGAGCGCCGCCCGGGGCTCTGCTTCAGCTGCGGGGCGAGGCTGGCCTGGCGTACGCGGCGGGGCAGTGGAGCGCTGCCGGAGCCGGAATCCGAGCCGGAGCCCGAGCCGGACCCGATGCCGGCTCCGGTTCCGGATCCCTGCGCGGGGCCGGGGCTTCCGGCGGACATGCTCGGACCGCTCGACGAGATCTCGGCGCGCCGGGCGCGCCTGGGGAGGATGGGGGCCTCGGGCCGGCCGGCGGACGGAGAGTCGATGTGGTGTCCGCCGGATTCGCGGCCGGAGACGGTCGGTGCTTCGGTGCGGTGCTCGTCACGCTCGGGGCCCACGCCTGTCGCTGTTCCTGTGCGACGGTCGTCGAATGCGCGGCCCACGCCCGTCGCGGTCTCATTGTGCTGGTCGTCGAGGCGGTCCGGCGCGCCGGTGCTGCGGCGCAGCGCGCCCGCGCCGCGGCGGCGGGTGGGCAGCGGGGCCGCGCCCGGCGGGGCGGCCGGCTGGGGACGGGAACGGGTCGGGCCGGTCGGATGCTCCTCGTCCGCCTCCTCGCGCCGGCCGCGCTGGTCGGTGACCGGGCGTCCGTGGGAGCTGACCAGCTTGGGGGCGCGGCGGGTGGGCAGCGGGACCGGGGCGTTGAGATCATCGTCGGCCCGGCCCGCGTCGCGCGGCTCGATGGGCCCGTGCTGCTGCTCGCCGGGCCGGGAGGCCGGCTCCTCGTCCGTACCGGTGAGGGAGCGGCGCGGGCGGAACAGTCCACCGCGTTCGCTGTCCTCGTCGTCCAGGGCTCCCGGGAAGTCGGCGAGGGCGTCGAGGTCGACCGGCGCCTCCAGTTCGACCGGGCCGTCCAGGAGCGCGGCCGGCAGACCGGCCAACTGCACCGGTGCCTGGGAGAGCGGAGCGCGGCGGGCCTCCGCCAGCTCGGCCTCCTTCGACGGCCGGGGCCGGTCGAGGCGGAAGCCGATGCCGTTGGTGTCCGGGACGTCGTCCGTCAGCAGGGTGTCGGGGATGAAGACGACGGCCGTGGTGCCGCCGTACGGGGACGGCTGCAGGGAGACCCGCACGTGCTGCCGCTGGGCGAGCCGGCTGACCACGAACAGGCCCAGCCGGTCGGTGTCGGACAGCTCGAACTCCGGTGTCTCGGCAAGCCGGAGATTGGCGTCCAGGAGAGCGTCGGCGGCCATGCCGAGGCCGCGGTCGTGAATCTCCAGGGTGAAGCCGTTGGCGACGCGCTCGCCCAGCACCTGGACGGCGGTGTGCGGCGGGGAGAACACCGTGGCGTTCTCCAGGAGTTCGGCGACGAGGTGCGTGAGGTCCGCGACCGCCGGGCCGGTGACGGCGACGCGGGGCAGCCGGCGGACCTCGACGCGCTCGTAGTCCTCGACCTCGGCGACGGCGGCACGTACGACGTCCATCAGCTGGACCGGTTTGCGCCACTGCCGGGAGGGCGCGGCGCCGGAGAGGATCACCAGGCCCTCGGCGTGGCGGCGCATACGGGTGGTCAGGTGATCCAGGCGGAAGAGGTCGGCGAGTTCGTCGGTGTCCTCGGTCCGCCGCTCCATGGCGTCGAGCAGGGTGAGCTGCTTGTGCAGGAGGACCTGGCTGCGGCGGGCGAGGTTCACGAAGACCTCGGAGACACCGGCCCGGAGCTCGGCCTGTTTGACGGCGGCCTCGACGGCGGCGCGTTGCAGTGTGTTGAGGGCCTGGCCGACCTCGCCGATCTCGTTCTTGTCGTACTCCAGGCGCGGGACCTCGGTCTCCACGTCGACCTGTTCGCCCGCGGAGAGGCGGCGCATCACACTGGGCAGTCGTACGCCGGACGCCTCGTGGGCCTCCAGGCGCAGTTGCCGCAGGTCGCGGATGAGGCTGCGGCCCACGCGCACGGACAGGACGAGCGAGAAGAGCAGGGCGGTGAGGCCCAGGACGCCCGCGACTGCCGCCTTGACGATGACGGCCATGGCGTCGGGGCGGACGCGGTCCTGGTAGCGGTCGCCCGCCTGGTCGTTGAGCGTGGCGAGCTCGTCGAGGGCGCTGCCCGCGGCGGCGTCCCAGCTCTTGGCGCTCACCGCACGGGGGGCGGTGCCGGCTTCGGAGGAGATGACGGCCTGTTCCGCCGACCGCAGCGGGGCGGTGGTGGCGTTCTTCCAGAAGCGTTCGTAGCGTTCGCGCTCCGCCGCGGGCAGCACCGGCAGGCTGATGTCGTACATCAGGGTGCGCTGGGCGGCGAGGTCGGAGACCTCGCGGATCTCGTCGTGGGAGAGCTTCCCGACCACCAGGGCGGATCCCAGCAGGGCGTCCTCGCGCGACAGCAGTTCGCGGGCGCGGGTGATGTTCACCAGGGCCCTGGCCTGCTTGTCCAGCTCCACGCTGTCGACTCCGTCGAGGGAGGCGAGCAGGGCGTAGCAGGGGTCGACGAGGCGGTTGTACTGGTCGAGGGCCTGGAACCGGTCGACGGTGCCCTCCTCGACGCTGCGGCGCAGGGAGTCGATGCCGTCGAACGCGTCCAGGATGGTGGTGAGGTGTTCGTCGTCGTCCGGGTCGAGTCCGTCGCGGACGTCGGGGTCCTTCGCGTTCTGGCGGATCTTGACGATGGCGTCGTCGGTGGCGCTGCGCGTGCTGCGCAGCGCGGACAGCGCATCCGAGGCCCGGGGGTCGGCGAGGTAGACGAGGGTCTGCCGGCGTTCCTGCTGGAGGACCCGGACGGTGTCCTCGGTGGGGTAGCCGATCTCCTCGACGACGGATGACACCTGGAACAACTGGGCGACTTCCCGGCCCGTGAGAACCATGGCGAAGCCCCAGATCGCGATCAGGGACACCAGCGGCACGAGGAGCAGCGCCACGATCTTCCGGCGGATCGACTTCCCGCGAAAGCGCATGGCCTCCCCCAGCTCGACCCCCACCGGCAGGGGTACAGATGTGCGTCAACAAACGGCGCGAGCCTACTACTGACGCACAGGTAACTCGAAGACCCGTCCGGAAGCTGAACTTCCGCACCGAGGGCGAGACATGGTGAGTTGTCCGCTCATTGCAGGAGATTGCCTCCCTCCTTCCTTGGCAGCTGTTGGTGCGGGCACGATCGACTCTCCTGGCCAGTTGGCTGGAATTTTGCGTTCGTTGGGAATCTTGGAGGGGATTCGTTCGTCGTTCTTCATGGGAGTTGGGGGCGGAATCGGCCACAGGAGCCGCGACCCGCACCCGGGCGGCGTAAATCAGCGCAAGCCGGGCAGCCACTGGAGAGCCGGGTCTTCGGATCCGGGGCGAGCGGTCTGCAGGCGGTGGGGAGTGACACGGTGATGGGCACGGCGGAGCGACAAGAGACGCTGCCGGACAGCGGGGTGGCGCAGGTGACGGCGCGGCGCGGCCCCGAGGCGCCGGATCGCGACATTCCGACGGACGAGGGCGGGGCGGCGGCGTTCAAGGCCGCGGCCGAGCCCGTCGAGCGGGCCGAGGACCGCTCGGCACAGCAACCACAGTCCTCTTACCGGCCGTTGTGGATCGAGGAGCCGGCGCGGCGGCGCCGACTGCCCGATCCCGTGCGGACGTCGGCGGTGCGGGCGGTGCTGATCATCGCCGTGACGCTGCTCCAGGCCATGGTGGCCTTCCTGTGCACCATGGCCGGTTCCTGGCTGGCGTTCCCGATGGTGATCAGCAGCGTCGCCAGCACAGTGGTGGCCACTTGGGGCGCCCTCGACGTCTGGGTGACCCGTCAGGTGTGGAACCAGCGCCATGGCGTGGTCTCGACGCCCAGCAGCAGCGCACGTGCCCTGCGACGCGAGCGGCGCAAGGCACGGCGACATGCGCGTGCCACCGAGCGGACCCAGGAGCGGCTACGCAGGCAGGGCGGCGCGGGGCAGCTCTCGCACTCCTGAGGACCTGGGGCCGGTTTGGTGACCGGCTCGCGGTGTGCGGGCCGGGTGGCGTTCAGAGTGCGGCCGGCTGGGGCCTGCTCCCTCCGCGTACGAGTTCCCGTCGCGCCCGCATGAAGGGGCGCGGCCGGTTCACGGAGAGCACCGCGGTCGTACGGCCGTCCCGCTCGTACAGGGCGAGGAAGCCGCCCTCACCGGGTGCCCCGTCGACGAGTTCGCCTTCGGCGACGCGGACACCGTCCCCGTCCCGCCGGCGGCCGGCGAACTGGATGCGCGCGCCGTACTGGTCCGACCAGAAGTACGGCAGCGAGCCCGCGGTCTCCCGTGTGCGTCCGGCGAGCAGGTTGGCCACGGCGACCCGGGGTTGCTCCGTGGCGGACGTCCAGTGTTCGGCGCGGGTGCCCCCGACGCGGGCGACATCGCCGACGGCGACCACCTGCGGCAGGGCCGTCACACAGCCGTCGTCGCACAGCACGCCGTCGTGCAGGGCGAGCGTCGAGCCCGCCAGCCAGGCGGTGTTGGGGGCGGCGCCGATGCCGACGATCACGGTGTCGGCGGGCAGGACTCGGCCGTCGGAGAGTTCCACGCCGGTGACGGCGACCGTGCCGCGCAGTGCGGCCACCCCGATGCCCGTGACCAGGTCCGCCCCGCCCCGCCGGTGCAGTGCGGCGCACACGGCGGCCATCTCGGGGCCGAGTTGGGGCACGAGCGGGAGCGGAGCGGCCTCCACGACGGTGACGCTGTGGCCGAGGGTGGCACAGGAGGAGGCGGTCTCGGCTCCGATGAATCCGCCGCCGATGACGACCACCTGACGCGGGCCACCACCGAGTTCGTCCCGCAGGGCGCGCGCGTCGTCGAGGGTGCGCAGGGTGTGGACGCCGGTGAGGCGGGAGCCCGGAAGGCGGCGGGCCGAGGCGCCGGTGGCGATGACGACGCCGTCGGTGGATACCGTACGGCCGTCCTCGAGCAGCACGGTCCGGCCGCGGGCGTCGAGGCCGCGGGCCCGTTTGCCGAGCAGCCACTCGGCGTCGAGCCCGGTGGTCTCCTCGGCGTCCGTGAGGGCGAGCTCGTCCTCGCTTACGCGGCCGGTGAGGAAATCCTTGGAGAGGGGAGGCCGGTCGTAGGGGCGGTGGAGTTCGTCGCCGACGATCACCAGGCGCCCGTCGAAACCCTGGGAGCGCAGTTCCCGGGCCGCGTACAGACCGGCCAGGGAAGCGCCGACGACGGTCACGGTCCTCATGCGGCGGTGCCCTCCTCCGCGGCGACGTGGACATGGATCACGCCGTCGTCGACGCTGACGCGGTGGGTGCGGACCGGTCGCCGGGCCGGGAGGCAGGTCGGTTGTCCGGTGCGGAGATCGAATGAAGCCGCGTGCAGCGGGCATTCGACCAGACAGCCCTCCAGCCAGCCCTCGGAGAGGGAGGCGTCCTGGTGGGTGCAGGTGTCGTCGATGGCGTACAGCTCGCCGTCCTCGGTGCGGAACACGGCGATGGGCGGTGTCGTCTCGACGCGGACGGACTCGCCGTCGGGGAGGTTCTCGAAGCGGCAGACGGGAATCACGGGCCCCCCTCTCGGTCCGGGACGCTCGGTCCGGACCTGTCTGGTCCAGGTTGATCAGGGAGTGCGGACCGTCGTTGGTCCGGCAGCAGGAAGTGCGGAAGCGAGGAGTTCTGCTCAAGCGGGGAGTTCACTCAACGCCGGATCTTCGGCGAACCTTTGTCGGATCTGCGCGGACCTTCGTCGGGTCTTCGTCGGCCGCACCGGGTCCGCGCTGATCGGTACCGTTCGGCACCCTTCCGGGCGCCGGACCCTTCGGTAACATGATGTTTCACATGGCGCACGGAAGAGCGCCATGCGCAACAGAATCCGGGCGGGACGACCGTCGCGTCAAGGGTTTCCCGCAGATGCGGCCCGAACAGGGCCCACAGGTGGTGAGAGTTGAGCCATGACCCGCACGCAGAAGCAGCCCGACCGTAGCGAGGAGAAGGCCGCGAGCCCGGAGAAGAACGGCAGAGGAGCGGCCAGCGCCGTCCAGTCGGTGGACCGCGCCGTGAGTGTGCTGGAGATCCTCGCCCGGCTCGGTGAGGCGGGGGTCACCGAGCTCGCCGACGAGCTTGACGTGCACAAGTCCACCGCGTTCCGGCTGCTCGGTGTCCTGGAGAACCGCGGTCTGGTCGCCCAGGCCAAGGACCGCGGCAAGTACTACCTGGGCGCCGGCGTCCTACGGCTGGCAGGGGCTGCGGCGGTCCGGCTGGACATCTCCCAGGAGGGCGTCCCGGTCTGCCGGGAACTCGCCGACGAGCTGGGTGAGACGGTGAACATCGCGGTCCTGGACGACGACGCGGCGGTCAACATCATGCAGGCCCGCGGCACCGCGTCCGTGACCGCGCAGAACTGGCTGGGCAGACGCACCCCGCTGCACGCCACCTCCAGCGGCAAGGTGCTGCTCGCGCACATGCCTCCCACCCTGCGCGAGGGCCTGCTCGCGCGCTCCCTGCCGCGCTTCACCGAGCGGACCATCACCGGCGCCTCCGTGCTGCGGAGCGAACTGGAGGCCGTGGTGGAGCAGGGCTACGCCCTCACCATCGAGGAACTGGAGCTGGGCCTGGCCGCCGTGGCCGCCCCGGTCCGCTCGCACGACGGCAAGGTCATCGCCGCCATCAGCGTCTCGGGGCCGGTGTACCGCCTGAACAGCGACCGGCTGCCGGAGGTGGCCAAGCGCACGGTGGCGGCCGGGGCCGAGCTGTCGCGCCGTATGGGATACGGCTTCTGACCGACCCACGAGCAGACACGCACGACCAGACACCCACAACCGGACAGCACGACGCGGACCGCGGCGCGGGACCGGGAACCTCCTGGTCCCGCGCCGCCGTGTGTCCGGCACGTTTCGCCCCTCGCGTTCCTTTTGCCAAGGGTTAACTCGCACCTCTTGACGGCCACTCGATGGCGTTCTCACTATGTTCCTCATAGCGCAACCCATCGTGCATTGCGCAACAGCAGAGGAGCTTGGTCGTGCCACACGAGGTCCGTGCCGTAGTCGCTGTGAAGAAGGGCGCACCCGTCGAGGTGCAGACGATCGTCGTCCCCGACCCGGGCCCCGGAGAGGTCCTCGTCGCCGTGCAGGCCTGCGGGGTCTGCCACACGGACCTGCACTACCGCGAGGGCGCGATCACCGACGACTTCCCCTTCCTGCTGGGCCACGAGGCGGCCGGCACGATCGAGGCGGTCGGAGAGGGCGTCACCGACCTCGCACCCGGCGACTACGTGGTGCTGGCGTGGCGCGCTCCCTGCGGCTCCTGCCGTTCCTGTCGCCGCGGCCGCCCCTGGTACTGCTTCGACTCCCGCAACGCCACCCAGCCGATGACCCTGCTGGACGGCACCCCGCTCAGCAACGCCCTCGGCATCGGCGCGTTCGCCGAGAAGACCCTGGTCGCGGCGGGCCAGGCGGTGAAGATCGACCCGGCCGCCCGCCCCGAGGCCGCCGGCCTGATCGGCTGCGGCGTGATGGCCGGTTACGGCGCCGCGGTCAACACCGGCAAGGTCGGCCGTGGCGACTCGGTCGCCGTCATCGGCTGCGGCGGCGTCGGCAACGCGGCCATCGCGGGCGCCTGCCTGAACGGTGCCATGAAGGTCATCGCCGTCGACATCGACGACAAGAAGCTGGACCAGGCGGAGAGGTTCGGCGCCACGCACACCGTCAACTCCCGTGGCACGGACCCGGTCGAGGCGGTCCGCGCACTCACCGACGGCCACGGCGTGGACATCGCGATCGACGCGGTGGGCCGCCCCGAGACCTTCACGCAGGCCTTCTACATGCGCGACCACGCGGGCCTGCTGGTCCAGGTCGGCGTGCCCGCCCCCGAGATGAAGGTCGAGCTGCCGCTGATCGACGTCTTCTCGCGCGGCGGCGCCATCAAGTCGTCCTGGTACGGCGACTGCCTGCCGAGCCGCGACTTCCCGTTCCTGATCGACCAGTACCTCTACGGACTGCTGGACCTCAACGCCTTCGTCAGCGAGACCATCGCGCTCGACCAGGTCGAGGAGGCCTTCGCCAAGATGCACCGCGGTGAGGTGCTCCGCTCGGTGGTGGTCCTGTGAGCGACAAGGACCACGCGGTACGCGTCGACCGGGTCGTCACGAAGGGCACCTTCAGCCTGGACGGCGAGACCTTCGACGTCGACAACAACGTGTGGCTCGTCGGCGACGACGAACAGGTGCTGGTCGTCGACGCCGCCCACGACGCCCGTGCGATCCACCGAGCGATCGCGGGCCGGCACGTCACCGCCATCGCCTGCACCCACGCCCACGACGACCACGTCGACGCGGCGGCGGAACTCTCCCTCCTCACCGGGGCGCCCGTCCTGCTCCACGCCGACGACCACGAGCTCTGGTCGCACACCCACCCCGGCCGCAAACCGGACGGCGAGCTGACCGACGGCCGGATTCTCACCGTCGCCGGCATCGAGGTCCAGGTCATCCACAACCCAGGGCACACCTGGGGCAGTTGCTCGCTGTACGCCCCGTTCCTCAACGCCGTGTTCACCGGCGACACCCTTTTCCACGGCGGCCCCGGCGCCACCGGCCGCTCCTACTCGGACCGCCCCACCATCGAGGCGTCCATCCGCAACCGACTGCTCCCCCTGCCCGGCGACACGATCGTCCACACTGGGCACGGCCAGGACACCACGATCGCCGCCGAGCGGCCCAACGTGCCCGCCCTGTAGACGACTTCAGCCCGCCGTACCAGCGACTTCCCGTCCCCCTGCCATCCCCGCCACCGCAAGGAGGGGCATGTCCAGCACGCCCGAAAACCACCCTCACTCCCCCCGCGTGGTCATCGTCGGCGCCGGCATCGTCGGCTGCTCCCTCGCCGACGAACTCACCTCCCGCGGCTGGACCGACGTCACCGTCCTGGAACAGGGACCGCTGCCCGCCCCCGGCGGCTCCACCTCGCACGCCCCCGGCCTCGTCTTCCAGACCAGTCCGTCCAAGACCCTCGCCGAGTTCGCCAAGTACACGGTCGAGAAGTTCGTCTCCCTCGAAGTGGACGGCGTCCCCTGCTTCAACCAGGTCGGCGGCCTGGAGCTGGCCACGACCCCGGAGCGCCTCGCCGAACTGCACCGCAGGGCCGGTTACGCCGCCGCCTGGGGCATCCGCGGCGAGATCGTCGGCCCCGCCCGCTGCAAGGAACTCTGGCCACTCCTCGACGAGTCCGTGGTGCTCGGCGGCTTCCACACCCCCGACGACGGCCTCGCCCGCGCCCTGCTCGCGTCCCGCGCCCAGATCGCACGGGCCACCGAGAGGGGCGCCCGCTTCCTGGAACGCCACACGGTCACCGGGATCGAGAAGGAAGGCGGCAGGGTCACCGCCGTGGTCACCGATCAGGGCACCTTCCCCGCCGACCACGTCGTCTCCGCGGCCGGTTTCTGGGGCCCGGTCATCGGCCGAATGGCCGGCGTCGACGTCCCCCTGCAACCGCTCGCGCACCAGTACGCGAGGACGAAGCCGCTCCCCGAACTCCGGGACCACCAGGCGGAGGCGTCCAGGCCGATCCTCCGCTTCCAGGACCGCGACCTCTACTTCCGCGAGCACACCGACCGCATCGGCATCGGCTCCTACGCCCACAAGCCCATGCCGGTCGACCCGTTCGCGGTCCTGCCGTACGACGAGGCTCGCGGCCAGAACCTGGACATGCCCTCCTCGCTCCCCTTCACCGAGGAGGACTGGGCACCGAGCTGGGACGACTGCCGCCTGCTGGTCCCGGCCCTGCGGGACACCGACATCGAGGCCGGCTTCAACGGCGTCTTCTCCTTCACCCCGGACGGCATGCCCGTGCTCGGCGAGTCACGCCAACTGCGCGGCTTCTGGCTGGCCGAGGCCGTGTGGGTCACCCACTCCGCCGGTGTCGCGAAGGCCGTCGCCGAGTGGATGGTCGACGGACGGCCCACCCTCGACCTGCACGAGTGCGACCTCACGCGTTTCGAGGAAGCGCAGCGTTCACCGTCGTACATCCGTGAACGCGGTTCACAGCAGTTCGTCGAGGTGTACGACGTCCTCCACCCGCTCCAGCCCATGGAGCAGCCGCGCCCCCTGCGGATCAGCCCCTTCTACGCCCGCCAGCAGCAGCTCGGCGCGTACTTCCTGGAGGGCGGCGGCTGGGAGCGCCCGCACTGGTACGAGGCGAACGCCCCGCTCGTCGACTCCCTCGACCCGCTTCCGGAGCGCGACGCCTGGGCCGCCCGCCACTGGTCCCCCATCGCCGCCGCCGAGGCCAAGGCCACCCGCGAGAAGGTCGCCCTCTACGACATGACCCCCCTGCGGCGCCTCGAAGTGACCGGCCCCGGGGCCCTGGACTTCCTGCACCGCATGACCACCAACAACCTCCGCAAGAAGCCCGGCGCGGTCACCTACACGCTCCTCCTCGACGAGACCGGCGGCGTGCGCTCCGACCTCACCGTCGCCCGCCTCGCCCCCGACCGCTTCCAGGTCGGCGCCAACTCCCCCGCGGACCTCGACTGGCTCACCCGGTACGCCCCGGACGACGTCCACATCAAGGACATCACCTCCGGCACCTGCTGCATCGGCGTCTGGGGGCCCCTCGCCCGAGACCTCGTCCAGCCGCTGACCCGCGACGACTTCTCGCACGAGGCCTTCGGCTACTTCCGCGCGAAGGAGACCTACCTCGGGCACGTCCCGGTGACGGCGATGCGTCTGAGTTACGTCGGCGAGCTCGGCTGGGAGTTGTACACCACCGCCGACCTGGGCCTGCGCCTGTGGGACACGCTGTGGGAGGCCGGCCGGGAGCTCGGCGTGGTCGCCGCCGGCCGCTCGGCCTTCAACTCCCTGCGCCTGGAGAAGGGTTACCGCGCCTGGGGCACCGACATGACCGACGAGCACTCCCCGTACGAGGCGGGTGTCGGCTTCGCGGTCCGCACGGACAAGGAGTTCGTGGGGCGCGAGGCCCTCACCGACGCGCCTCTCACCCGCAAACTCACTCCCCTCCTCCTCGACGACCCCGCCGCCGTGGTCCTCGGCAAGGAGCCGGTCTACGTCGACGGCGCCCCGGCCGGCTACGTGACGAGCGCCGCGTACGGCTACACGCTCGGCCGCTGTATCGCCTACGCCTGGCTGCCGGCCGGACTCACCACCGGCACCGGCGTCCACATCGAGTACTTCGGCGAGAAGGTCCCCGCGACGGTTGCCGAAGAGCCCCTCTTCGACCCCAAGATGACCCGCATCCGCCGATGACGACCGCCGTCGATCACTGACGCACCCTCAGGAGGAACGCGATGTCCCCCACCTACGACGTGATCGTCATCGGTCTCGGCGGCATGGGCAGCGCCGCCGCCCACCACCTGTCCGCGCGCGGCGCCCGCGTGCTGGGCCTGGAGAAGTTCGGCCCGGTGCACAACCGGGGCTCCAGCCACGGCGGTTCGCGGATCACCCGGCAGTCGTACTTCGAGGACCCGGCGTACGTCCCGCTGCTGCTGCGTGCCTACGAGCTGTACGAGGACCTGGAGCGGGCCACCGGCCGCGACATCGCGATCCTCCCCGGCGGCGTGATGATCGGCCACCCCGACTCCCGGACCGTGTCCGGCTCGCTGCTCTCCGCCCAGCAATGGGATCTCCCGCACGAGATGCTGGACGCGAAGGAGATCCGCCGTCGCTTCCCGACGCTCGCGCCGAAGGACGACGAGGTGGCGCTGTTCGAGAAGAAGGCCGGACTTCTGCGGCCCGAGAACACCGTCGCCGCGCACCTCCAGCTCGCCACCCGGCAGGGCGCCGACCTGCACTTCGAAGAGCCGATGACGCGCTGGGAGCCGTACCGGGACGGTGTTCGCGTGCATACGGCGGAGGACACCTACACCGCGTCCCAACTGGTGATCTGCCCGGGCGCGTGGGCGCCGCGGCTGCTCACCGACATCGGTGTGCCGTTCACCATCGAGCGGCAGGTCATGTACTGGTTCCAGCCGGCCGGGGGCATCCAGCCCTTCCTGCCCGAGAACCACCCGATCTACATCTGGGAGGACGCGGCCGGCGTCCAGGTCTACGGCTTCCCCTCCATCGACGGCCCCGACCTCGGCGCCAAGGTCGCCTTCTTCCGCAAGGGCGAGATCACCACCCCGGAGACCATCGACCGCACGGTCCACGAGGACGAGGTGAAGGCGATGGCCGACCACATGGCCGGCTGCGTCCCGGACCTGCCCGGCACCTTCCTCAAGGCCGCCACCTGCATGTACTCCAACACCCCCGACGAGCACTTCGTCATCGCCCGGCACCCCGCGCACCCCGAGTCGGTCACGGTGGCCTGCGGCTTCTCCGGGCACGGCTTCAAGTTCGTGCCCGTAGTCGGCGAGATCCTCGCCGACCTGGCCCTCACCGGCACCACCGAGCACCCCATCGGCCTGTTTGATCCCGCCCGCCTCGCCGCCGCGCCCGCCTGAGGAGCACGCCCGTGACGACGACCCCCGCCCCCGAGAGCCCACTCTCCAAGGCCCACCAGATCTCCCCCAGCCTGATCGCCACGCTCCCCGGGGACTACTACACCGACCCGGAGATCTTCCGGCAGGAGCAGGAGCACCTGTTCGAGTCGATGTGGTTCTGCGCGGTCCGCAGCGCCGACCTGGCCAAACCGGGCGCCTTCCGTACCGTCCAGATCGGCCGCGAGAACGTCCTCATCACGCGCGGCCGCAAGGGCGAGCTGCGCGCCTTCCTGAACGTCTGCCGCCACCGCGGTGCCCGGCTGTGCCTGGAGGAGTCCGGCGAGGTGCGCCGCAACCTCCAATGCCCGTACCACGCCTGGACGTACGACCTCGACGGCAGGTTGATCGCCGCCCCCAACCTGATCAAGATGCCGGACGTCGACCGGGTCGAGTACGGATTGATCAAGGTGTCGCTGCGCGAATGGCTCGGCTACGCCTGGGTGTGCCTCGCCGACGAACCGCCCTCCTTCGAGGAGACGGTCATGCACGCCGCCGTGGAGCGGCTCGGCGACGTGGCGGCCATCGACCACTACGGCACCGAGAACCTCGCGCTCGGCAAGCGGATCGTCTACGACGTGAAGGCGAACTGGAAGCTGATCGTCGAGAACTTCATGGAGTGCTACCACTGCGCGACGATCCACCCCGAACTCACCGACGTGCTCCCGGAGTTCGCCGACGGCTACGCGGCCCAGTACTACGTGGGCCACGGCGCCGAGTTCGGCGAGGAGATCAGGGGCTTCACGGTCGACGGCAGCGAAGGGTTCGCCAAGCTGCCCTCGGTCTCCGAGGACCAGGACCGCCGCTACTACGCCATCACGGTGAAGCCGACGGTGTTCATCAACCTCGTACCGGACCACGTGATCCTTCACCGAATGTTCCCCCTGGCCGAGGACCGCACGGTCGTAGAGTGCGACTGGCTGTACGCGCCGGAGGTGGTGGAGTCCGGGGCGGACGTGTCGAAGTCGGTGGAGCTCTTCCACCGGGTGAACCAGCAGGACTTCGAGGCCTGTGAACGCACGCAGCCGGCGATGGCGTCGCGTGCGTACCGCAGGGGTGGTGTGCTGGTCCCCACCGAGCACCACATCGGGATCTTCCACGAGTGGCTCGTGGAAAAGCTGGGAGGCAGTCATGCCGGACCTGTTCATTGACGGCGAGTGGCGCGGTGCGGTCGACGAGCGCACCCGCGAGATCCGCTGTCCCGCCGACGGTTCCCTGGTGGGGGTGGTGGACGAGGCGGGCGGCAAGGACACGGTGGAGGCGATCGCCGCCGCCCGCCGGGCCTTCGACGAGGGGCCGTGGCCGCGCACGTCCCCGAACGAGCGTGGTGACCTGCTGCTGCGGGTCGCCGACCTCCTGATCCGGGACAAGGACGCACTCGCCCGCGCCGAGTCCATGGACACCGGGAAGCGGCTCGTCGAGAGCGAGTACGACATCGACGACATCGCGAACTGCTTCCGCTACTTCGGGCGGCTGGTCGCGAGCGAGACCGGCCGGGTCGTGGACACGGGTACGGAGGGCGTCGACAGCCGGGTGGTGTACGAGCCGGTCGGCGTCTGCGCCCTGATCACGCCGTGGAACTACCCGCTCCTGCAGACGGCCTGGAAGGTCGCTCCGGCGGTCGCCGCCGGCAACACCTTCGTGCTGAAGCCGAGCGAACTGACCCCGCACACCGCGATCCACCTCATGCGGCTCCTGACGGAGGCCGGGCTGCCCGCCGGGGCCGGCAACCTGGTCCTCGGCGCCGGCCCGGAGGCGGGTGCACCGCTCGGCGACCATCCGGACGTGGACCTCGTGTCCTTCACCGGCGGCCTGCAGACCGGTCGCCGCCTGATGGTGGCCGCGGCCGCGACCGTGAAGAAGGTCGCGCTCGAACTCGGCGGCAAGAACCCCAACATCGTCTTCGCCGACGCGGACTTCGAGGCGGCCGTGGACATGGCGCTGACGGCGGTGTTCCTGCACTCCGGGCAGGTCTGCTCGGCGGGGGCGCGGCTGCTGGTCGAGGACTCCCTGCACGACCGGTTCGTGGACGAGGTCGTACGCCGGGCCCGACTGATCCGCCTGGGCGGGCCGTTCGACGAACAGGCGCAGACCGGGCCGCTGATCTCGGCGGCGCACCGCTCGAAGGTCGAGGCGTATGTCGCCAAGGGCCTGGAGGAGGGGGCGGTGCTGCGATGCGGGGGTGCGCGCCCGTCCGGGCCGGGCCTCGACGACGGCTTCTACTATCCGCCGACCGTGCTGGACGGGTGCACCGCCCAGATGTCGGTCGTCCAGGAGGAGTCCTTCGGGCCGGTGCTCACGGTCGAGCGCTTCACCAGCGAGGACGAGGTGGTGCGCGTCGCGAACGACACCATCTACGGCCTCGCCGGCGCCGTGTGGACGAGCGACGAGGGCAAGGCGGCCCGGGTCGCTGGGCGGCTGCGGCTCGGCACGGTCTGGATCAACGACTACCACCCCTACGTGCCACAGGCGGAGTGGGGCGGCTTCAAGCAGTCCGGCTTCGGGCGCGAACTCGGACCGTCGGGCCTCGCCGAGTACCGCGAGACCAAGCACATCTGGCGCAACACCGCTCCCGTGTCGCAGGGCTGGTTCGGCTGACTCTCCTGTAACACCATGCACATGGCCTACGCGTATAACGGCCCTCATTGATCCAGGCACCCGCAGCAGTCGCTCCTCCCTCCCCCGGCCCACCAGGAGTCCGCTCATGACGACGACCGAGCAACCAACGTCCGGAGAAAGAGACGACGCCGAACTCGCCGAGTTCGGATACAAACCCGAACTCAAGCGCACCCTCGGCAACTTCCACACCTTCGCCGCCGGAATCAGCTACATCTCGATCCTCACCGGCACCTTCCAGCTGTTCTACTTCGGCTACGGCAGCGGCGGCCCCGCCTACTGGTGGTCGTGGCCGATGGTCTTCGTCGGCCAGTTCATGGTCGCCCTGTGCTTCGCGGAACTGGCCGCCCGCTATCCCGTCGCGGGCTCCGTCTACAACTGGTCGAAGAAGATAGGCAATCCGCATCTGGGCTGGCTCGCCGGCTGGATGATGTTGATCGCGTCCATAGTGTCCATCTCGGCCGTCGCGCTGGCCTACCAGTTGACGCTCCCGCAGATCTCGTCGGCGTTCCAGTTCGTGGGTGACGGCACCGGCAAGTACGACGTGGCGACGAACGCGGTCGTCCTCGCAACCGTGTTGATCCTGTTCACGACCCTGGTGAACGCCTTCGGTGTGAAGCTGATGGCCACCATCAACAGCGCGGGCGTGCTCATCGAGCTGATCGCCACCGTCGTGCTCATCGTGATGTTCGCCGTCCACATCACGCGAGGTCCGCAGGTGGTGACCGACACGGCGGGCACCGGGGCCGGGCACCAGGCGGGCTACATGGGCGCCTTCCTCGTGGCCTCGCTGGCGTCCGCGTACGTCATGTACGGCTTCGACACGGCCGCCTCGCTCGGCGAGGAGTCCCTGGACCCCTCCCGCAACGCGCCGCGCGCCATCATCCGGGCCATCGTCGCCTCGTTCGTCCTGGGCGGCCTGATCCTGCTGCTCGCGCTGATGAGCGTCTCCAGCCTGAAGGGCGACAAGCTGTCCACGGACGGTCTGCAGTACATCGTCCTCGACGTGCTCGGCTCGACGGCCGGCAAGGCGATGCTGTGGTGCGTACTGATCGCGGTGACCGTGTGCGCGCTGGCCGTCCACACGGCGGCGATCCGCCTCACGTTCGCGATGGCCCGTGACAACAACCTGCCCGGGTCCTCCAAGCTGGCCAAGGTCAGCCCGCGTTTCCAGACACCGGTGCTCCCCGCGGTGATCATCGGAATCCTCGCGGTGGCGATCCTCGTCGTCAACATCCGCCAGCCGCAGATCTTCACCGTCGTCACCAGCATCGGCATCATCATGATCTACCTCGCCTACCTCGGCGTCACCGCGCCGATGCTGGTGGCCCGGCTGCGCGGCAAGTGGCAGCCCGCGGGCGACGGAAAGTTCTCGCTGGGCCGCTGGGGACTGCTCGTCAACATCGTCGCCGTGGTGTGGGGCACGGCCATGACGATCAACCTGATCTGGCCGCGGGCCGAGGTCTACAACGCGGCGGCTCCGTACCACTGGTACCTGCGCTGGGGCGCGGTGCTGTTCGTCGCGGTCATCATGGGCGGCGGCTTCGCCTACTACTGGTTCGTCCAGCGGCACCGCACCGGCGTGCTCGCCGAGCACCAGCTGCAGGCCGCGGCCACCACGACTCCCCTCACCGCCCCGGCGGCCGACTGACGGAGGTCAACCACTCATGAGTACCGACGAGTTCGACTATGTGGTGGTCGGCGGCGGCACCGCGGGCAACGTGGTGGCGGCCCGCCTCTCCGAGGATCCCTCGGTCACGGTGTGCGTCCTGGAGGCGGGTCCGAGCGACGTCGGCGACGACGACGTCCTCAAACTCGAGCGCTGGATGGGCCTGCTGGAGTCCGGCTACGACTGGGACTACCCGGTCGAGCCGCAGGCGAGCGGCAACAGCTTCATGCGGCACGCCCGCGCGAAGGTGCTGGGCGGCTGTTCGTCCCACAACTCCTGCATCGCCTTCTGGGCACCGGCCGAGGACCTCGACGACTGGGCCGCCGGGGGCTGTACGGGCTGGAGCGCCGCCGACCTCTTCCCGCTCTACCGGCGGCTGGAGAACAACGACGCTCCCGGCGAGCACCACGGCCGCACCGGCCCGGTGAAGCTGCGCACGCTCAAGAGCGACGACCCGTGCGGCACGGCCCTGCTGGAGGCGTGCGCACAGGCGGGGATCCCGACGACGCCCTTCAACACCGGCTCGACGGTGGTGAGGGGCGCCAACTGGTTCCAGATCAACTCCGACGAGAACAACATCCGCCAGTCGTCCTCGGTCGCCTACCTCCACCCGGTCCTGGGCAAGCGGCCGAACCTGGAGGTACGGACGGGGGTGCGGGCCAAGAAACTGGTGCTCGACGGCCGGCGCTGCGTGGGCGCCGAGTACCTGGACCCGGACCTGATCCACACCCGTGCCGTACGGGCCCGGCGCGAGGTGATCGTGTCGTGCGGGGCGATCGACACCCCGAAGCTGCTGATGCTGTCCGGCATCGGACCGGCCGAGCACCTGCGCGAGGTCGGTGTCGACGTCGTGGTCGACTCGGCGGGCGTCGGCGAGAACCTCCAGGACCACCCCGAGGGCGTCATCATGTGGGAGGCCGCGCAGCCCATGACCACCTCGTCCAGCCAGTGGTGGGAGGCGGGCATCTTCTACGACACCGAGGAAGGGCTGGACCGTCCCGACCTGATGTTCCACTACGGGTCGGTGCCGTTCGACATGAACACGGCCCGCTGGGGCTATCCGACGTCGGAGAACGCGTTCTGCCTCACACCGAACGTCACGCGGGCCAAGTCGCGGGGGACGGTTCGGTTGCGCACCCTCGACTACCGGGACAAGCCCAAGGTGGATCCGCGGTACTTCACCCACGAGCACGACGTGCGGGTGATGACGTACGGCCTCAAGCTCGCCCGTCGCATCGCCTCGCAGCCCGCGCTGAGCGGCTGGGCGGGAGCGGAACTGGCCCCCGGGCCGGACGTGCGGACCGACGAGGAACTGCTCGACTACATCCACAAGACCCACAACACCGTCTACCACCCGTCCTGCACCGTGAAGATGGGGGCGGACGCCGATCCCTCGGCCCCGCTCGACGCGCGACTGCGGGTCAAGGGGATCGAGGGGCTCAGGGTCGCCGACGGGTCCGTCATGCCGGACCTCGTCACCGTCAATCCGTGCATCACGACGATGATGATCGGCGAGAAGTGCGCGGATCTCGTGAGAGAGGACGCGTAAACGCCCTTAGGGGCGCGGGGAACTGCGCGACCAGCCACCACGGTCCCGCAGTTCCCCCTCCACCGCCGTCTACGGGACGCTCGGCGCCGGGCGCTTGAACATCCGCGTCGCGGTGATCTCACTGTGCCCGGCTTCCCCGGCGGGAGCCTCCCGCGGCAGTCCCGGCCGGAGGTGTTCCTCCACCCTGATGTACTTCAGCCCGGCCCTCAGGTCGGCGTCGTTGCGCAAGCGGATGACCAGCGGGAACTCGGCGAGCGCGGTCGTGTCGAACAGACCGGTGGTGTAGAGGAGCTGGACACCGAGCGCGTCCGACACGGCCCGCTGGAGCTCCAGCAGATAGGTCGCGTTGGCGCGCCCGATCGGGTTGTCGAGGAACAGCGTGCCGGCGTGGCGGTGCTTGTCGCGTCCGCGATCGTTCGAACGCAGCGCCGCCATCGTGCAGTACAAGGCGATGGCCGCCGTCAGCAGCTGACCACCGGAGAACACGTCACCCATCTGTCCGACGGGCACGCGCTCGGCGCGCAGGACGGCGTCCGGCTTGAGGATCTCGACGGCGACACCCTTGGGGTGGAGTGCCGCGCCGACCCCGCGCAGCAGCAGGGACATGCCGTCGCGGCGCAGATCGGAGTTCTTCTTGACGGCGGCCCTGGTCGCCTCGTCGATGACCTCGCCCAGCCGCTCGGTGAGGGTGGCCTGGTCGGGCTCCTCGAAGCGGATGCGCAGGAACTCCTGCCCGGACCACTCGCCGAGCCCTTCGGGCAGCCGGGACAGCCGCTGGGCGGACCTGAGCGTGGCCAGTGCCGACTCCACCAGCCCGCGCAGCCGGTCCACGATCGAGTCGCGGTTGCGCTCCAGCTGCTCCAACTCGTCGGTGAGGACGCGCAGTCGGGGCGCGAAGGCGTCGGCCCACTTCTGGGCGTGCTCGGGCAGCGCGGAGGCGGGCAGCTCGCGGATCTGCTGCCGGGCGGGGGTGCGGACCTGCTCGTAGCGCGTGGAGTTGGCGTGCCGGACGAGGATGTCGCTCGCCTCGCGCACGGCTGCCTCGGCGGCCGACAGGTCGGCGGCGCAGCCGCGCAGGGACCGGCGGGCCTCGGCGGCGGACTGCCGGGCCTCCTCCGGGCTGCCGGGGTACGCCTCGGTCTGCTCCGGTTCCTCCTCCGAGGCGGGTTCACGCAGCAGGTCGCGGAGCATCGCGGCGATCTCGTCGAAGCCGCCGGCCGCGTCCTCGGCGGCGCGGTGGGCGTCGAGGAGTTCGGCGTGCGCCTCCCGGGCCTGGCTCAACGCCTCGGAGTGCGAGGCGAGTTCGGACGTGGCCGTCCGCAGCAGGGCCTGGGCGTGCTCGGCGTCGCGCGGCTGGACCTCCTCGGGCAGTTCGGTGTGCGCCTCGCCGTCCTCGGGCGCGTGCCGCTCGGCCTCGCCGCGCAGCCGCCCAAGCTGCTCGCTCGCGCCGGACATCCGGGTCTCCAGGAGCTGCACCAGCTCCTCGGCCCGCGCGACGGCGGCCTGCCGGGACGGGCCGTCGGAGCCGTCGGGCGACTGGAGCAGCTGCTCCGCGCGCGTGCGGACCTTGTTGCTCAGCCGGTCCAGATCGGCGCGCGCCGCGCTCTCGTCACTCTCGGCCCGGGCCTGCTCGGCCCGCAGGTCGGCGCCGACGCCGACCTTCTCGTAAAGCTGGGAGGCGGCTCGATAGGCCTCGCGGAAAGCCGGCAGGGACACCGTGGGGTCCGCCGCGTCGTTCTCCGGTACGTCGTCGGGGGCGCCCGCGATCTCGGAGCGCTCGGCGCGCAGCGCACGGGCGGTGCGGCGAGCGTCGTCGGCCGCGCGCTGGGCGGCGCGCCGGTCCTCGTCGGCGGCGCGCGCACGGTCCAGGCAGATCTGGGCGCGGGCCTCCGACTCGGTCGCCTCGTCGGCGAGTTCGCGCAGCTTGACCTGCCAGCCGGCCCGCTCCCGGAGCCGGAAGGCGAGCCCGGCGAGGGCGTCGGCGGCGCGCCGCGCCTTCTGGGCGGTCTCCTGCCGCTCGTCCCGGACCTGGGCGGCCTCGGCGGCGGCTTCGTCGGCTTCGGCCCGTACGCTCCGCGCCTCGGCGAGTTCGGCCTCGGACTCATCGGCGAACTGCCGTGTCTCCCGGGCGGCCCGGGCCAGCTCGACGAGGTGCCCGGCCGGGCAGCCGGTGCGCCAGGAGGCGAGCCGCGCCGCCAGCTCCCGGTCCTTGCCGAGCCGTGCCGCGAGTTCCCGGATCTCCTCGTCCCGCTCGGTGGCCCGCGCGCGCAGCGCCTGCCGCTCCTCGTCGGCGGCGTGCTCGTCGTGCATGGCCGGGTTGGGCGGTACGAGGAAGACGTCGCCGTTGTCGGAGTCGGGCGCCGGAGTCGGCGCGAGGAGGGCGGCCGCCGTGCCGACCGCCACGGCGGACCGCGGCAGCAGCGCCGCCTCGCTCAGTGCCTCACGGGCACGCGCGTGCGTGTCGGGGTCGGTGATGATCACGCCGTCGACCAGTTCCGGCCGCGCGGCCAGCACTCGCGCGTGGTCGGCCGGGTCGACCGCCTGCGCGAGGTAGCGCCAGCCGGGCAGTGCGGGGATGCCGTGCTCGCCGAGGTACTCGACGGTCGCCAGCACGTCCGGGCCGGGCGGCAGCAGCCCGCCGTCTCCGAGCGCGCCGAGGATGCGGGAGTCGTCGGCGGCGGCGGTACGCAGGTCGAAGAGCTGCCGCTCGGCGGAGGAGACGGCGTCGTCGAGCAGTTCGCGCAGCTCGTCGGCGAAGCGGTCGAGGTCCTCGGGGGTGAGCGCCCCCCGGTCGCTGTCGTCCGTGTTCTGTCGGGGCTGCGGAACCACAGGGGAACGCGTGTCGCCACCGGTCAGGCTCAGCAGCTCGGCCAGCCGTTCCTCGGTCGCCAGCGCCTCGGCGAGGCGGCGCTCGGCCGCGTAGGAGCGTTCGGCGGCCGTGGCCGCGTCTTCCGCGCGGGCCGCGGTGAGCTCTGCGCGGGACTCGGTCGCCGCCGCTTCGCGCGCGTGCTCGGTGGCCCGGCCGGAGGCCTCCCGTGCGGTGTCCCAGGCGGCGACCGCGGCCTTCTCGGCGTCGCTGGCGGCGAGGGCCGCGCGCGCGGGGTCGGCGTCGGGCGCGCTGTCGTCGAGCCAGCCCGCGCGAACCGCCTCGGCGGTCTCCTGCTCGACCTCGCTCAGCCGCTGCCGCAGATGCCCGATCTCGCTGCGGGCGCGCTGCGCCTCGGTGGCGGCGGACGTGGAGTCGCGGTGGGCGCAGTCACTGACCTCCTGGAGGGCGGCGGAGCGCTCCTCCTCCTCGTCGGCGAGGGTCTCGGCGCCCGCCGCGGCCGCGTGCAGGGCCCGTACGAGATCGACGGCGGCCCTGGCCCGGGCGGCCAGCGCCGGGGCCGCGTCCCGCTCGGCCTCCTGGATCGCGACGGCCACGCGGGCCACCCGGTCGGCGGCGGCGCGGTGGCGCAGCACGGCCTCGGCGGCCTGCCAGGCGGAGTGCAGCGTGCGTGCTTCGGCGAGCTCGCGCTTCTGTGCGGCGGCCGACTTCTCACCGGCGGCGAGCGCCAAGGAAGCGTGCCGGTAGGCGAGTTCGGCGGCGATCAGCGCGCTGCGCTCCCGCGCCGCCTCGGCCTGCGTGACGGCGAACGCGGCGGCGGTGACGCCCTGGGCGAGGTCGGCGGCCCGTACCCGTTCCCGGGCCCCGCGCGCGGACAGCCGCCGTGCCAGGGTCCGGGTGCGGCGCTCGGCCCCGGTGTGGATGTCACGGGCGCGGGAGCGGGCCTCGGCGGCCTCGACGATCCGGCCGAGCAGGTCCACCGACCCGGCGGTGAACTCCCGTTCGGCGATCAGCTCGGCGCGTCGCCCCAGTTTGTTGCCGAAGCCGCTGACCAGGTCGGCGAGGCCGTCGGTGTCGCGGGTGTCGGTCACCGCGCGCAGCAGCAGGTCGGTGAAGTCGGAGTCCTTCTTGACCGCGAAGAGGCCGGCGGCCTCGCCCTCGTCGGCGTTCATCTCCCGCTGGTAGCGGAAGAGCTCGGGGTCGAGGCCGAGCTCGCCGAGGTGCTCGATCCACCGGTCGTGGATCTCCTCCCAGTGCACCTCCAAGTGCGGGTAGGCCTTTCCCGCTTCGGTGAGGGCGTCCCGGAAGCCCTTCATCGTGCGCCGACGGCCCTGCGCGCCCGACTGGCCCTCGACGGACGACCGTACGGCGGTGGACTCGGCGACGGGCAGGTTGTCCAGGCTCAGACCGGGCCCGGGCCGGAAGGAGTACCAGGCCTCGGCGAACTTCCGCGGGTCGTTGGAGACCTGGCGCCCGCGCCACTCGCTCACCTTGCCGACGACGACGCACTCGCCGGTCAGGACGTGCTGCCACTCCAGCGCCACGTGACCGCAGTCGTCCGCGAGCAGGAACTTGCGCAGCACACCGGAGCTGGCGCCGCCGAGGGTGTTGCGGTGGCCCGGCAGCATCACGGAGAAGATCAGCTTCAGGAGGACGGACTTGCCGCCGCCGTTCTCCAGGAAGAGCACACCGGCGGGCGCCGGCCGGCGCGGCGGGCCGACGGGCTCCTCCTCGAAGAACTCCGCCTGGGTGGGCGCGGGGTCGGGCACGGGCTCGCCCACACCGCGCAGGTCAAGCACGGTGTCGGCGTAGCGCGCACCGGCGGGCCCGATGGAGTAGAGGCGGACCCGGGACAGCTCGTACATGGCGGACTCTCGTAAGTCTTCGGCAGGTGAGGGGGTTCAGGACTGTTCAGGACTGCGCCGGCGCGTGGAACGGCAGCCCGGCGTCGGCCACCAGTTCCAGGTCGTCGGTGTCCTCGGCGGGCAGCAGGGTCGGCGTCCCGTCGGTGACGGGAACCACGCCCAGCTCCAGCAACTCGGCCATCGCGGCGCTGCCCGCCATGTCCCGCACCTGGAGCTGGTAGCGGGCCGTGGTCCGGTAGGTACCGCCGTTGTCGTCCCCGGTCCGCTGGAGGAACCCGGAGTCGGTGAGGAAGGCGACGGCCTTGCCGACGATGCCGGTCGTCGAACCGGCGAGCCGGCGCGCGTCCTTGGTGGCACCCGTCGCGCTGCGTCTGACCCAGATCCGCCAGGCGGCCTCCAGACCGGGCGCGTCGGTCGCCGGGTCGGTGTTCTCGCCCTGCTCCTCGGCACGCTCCTCCAGACGCCGGCAGGCCTGCCGTACGAACGCGTCGACGCCGTTGACCGAGACGCGCCCGATGTACCCGTCGTCGGCGAGATCCTCCGGCCGCGGGAACGCCATGGCGGCGACGGCGAGATGCGCCAGCCCGTGCAGGAACCGGTCTCCGCCGTCGGCGGACGTCCGGCGCGCGTAGTCGCCCATCCGCACCGCGAACACCGAGTCCTCCGCGGCGGTCACGGCCATCCCCGCGCGCGGGGACACCTCCAGCACGACCAGTCCCAGCCCGGCCGCGACGGCGTCGGCGAGCCGCGCGAACGGCGGATCCTCGCGGTAGCGCCGCAGCAGTTCCGTGTACTCCTGATCCCGGGCGGGCTGCAGTTTGGACTGCAACCCGAAGGCGACGAGCCGCGCCGCGTCGGCGGCGTCGGCGGGCGTGACGGCGGCGGTCACCGGCGCGGGCCCGGCTTCCGGCTCACTCCACTCGACGTGCTCGCTCACGACTGCAACTCCTCGAACTTGACAACGACGGCGAGGGCAACTCCCTCAGGGGCGCGGGGAACTGCGCGACCAGCCACAGCCGGCCGGCAGGCGAAGGACGACATCAAGCGGCCTCCGTCCTGCCGGCTGCCATCCCCACCGCGTCCAACAAGGCCGTCCCCACGATCAAATCGGCCCCGCCGAACTCGGGGTCGTCCAACTCCACCCCGTCGTCCACGGCGAACAACAGCTTCTCCTCGCCCTGCCGGTACGCCGTACCTACCGGCGGGCTGGCCGCGTGCACCGCCAACAACGCGACGAGATACGGCAGATCGGCATCCCGACGCCGAGCCTCCGCAAGCAGCCCCGAAAGTCTCCGCGGCGCATCCGCCGGCAGGTCCAGCAGCTCCATCGCGGCAGCCAACTGCTCCTCGCTGAACCGGCTGTCGTCCGGCGTGGCGATGAGATCCGGCTCCGGCATCTCCGCACCGAGATGCTCCCGCTCCATCGGCGGTGTCAGCAGTATGTCGACGAGGTCCCCCACCCGCACCGACACCGGCGTACGCAACCCCGTCCCACGCGCGAAGAACGCGTCGGTGACGCGGACGGCCTGCTCCAGGGCCAGCGGCAGGACCGGCGCGAGCAGGTGCCCGTACAGGTCCGTGCCCGAGGTCGTCATGGGGGTGGCGAAGGCCTGCCGGTCCTGCTCGGCGCGGAAGAGCGGCCCGGCCTCCAGCAGCCGGGACTGCAACTGTGTGTGCCGTCGGATGCAGTCCTTGACGATGTCCACCAGCTCGGCGGCACGTCGCTTCTGCTCCGGGTCCTCGGACTCGTCGCGCGCCTTGCGGATGTTCGTGAGGATCGCGTTCTCGTGGCGGTACCGGTCGGCGACGTGGTCGAGGGCCTCGGCGATCATGTCGGGGACGGTGTTGAGCCAGTCCACCGCGCGGACGTTGCGCCGGGTCGCGTCCAGGGCTCTGCGCAGCGTCTCCGAGTACTGGACCGTGCGGTAGCGGGCCTGCTCGGCGGCCAGTTGGGCGTCGGCGAGGCGGCCCCGGCTGATCAGCACCTCCAGCTTGACCTCGGCGGCGATCTGCGCGCTGGTGACATCGGTGTCGAGGGCGCCGACCAGGACGTTGACCGCCTCGTCCGTCGTACGGAGATAGACCGAGCCGCCGGGGCCGGGCACCTCCTCGATCAGCTTGAAGTCGTAGTCACGGCGCACATACGTGCCGTCCTGCGCGAACGTGCCGTACACCGCGCGGAAGCCGCGGTCCACGCTGCCGACGTTGATCAGGTTCTCCAGGACCCAGCGGGCCACCCGCTCGTGCTCGGCGACGGGCCGCTGCGGGGCCTGGGCGGCGATGCGCGGGATGAGCCGGGCGACGATCTGGTCGTGGTCGGCGCCGGTGTCGAAGTCCATGTTCAGGGTGACCAGGTCGATGGCCGCGAGGGCCACCTCCGCCATGCCGTACACCGAGTACTCGCCGGCGAGGTTGGCCTTGCGGGCGTCGAGGTCGTGCAGCGGCGCGGTGCAGGCGAGCGCGCGCAGCCGCCGCGCCAGTCCCTCGTCGGCGGCCGGTCCCGGTGCGGGGCGCGGCCCCGCGCTGAGCTGGGGCGGAACGCTGTCCGTCGATGCAGGCGAAGTCACGGTGCACAGACTAGGTCCTCGGTCTGACAACGGCCCAAACGACGCAGATGCGCCCCGGGGTCACGGTTGTCACACCATGGCGGCGGTCTCGCTAGCCGTCCTCGCCGACCCGCCGCCGGTACACCTCGACGACGCGCTCCAACGAGTCGTCGAGGTACACGGCCAGCAGCTTCTCGGCCTCGTCCTTGTTCCCCTCCTGCAGCGCCTGCAGGATCTGCTGGTTGCGCGCGAGGTACGGCTCGTGCAGCCGGTGCGGGTCGTCCACCAGGTGAAAGGCGAGACGCAGTTCGGCGAAGACGCTGCGCATCAGCTCGTCGGTCCGGCCGCTCGCCGCGAGCGCGACCAGCTCCCGGTGGAAGTGGATATTGGCGGTACCGAGTACTTTCCAGTCACCGTCACGCGCCGCGCGCTGCCCCTCCGCCACTGCCTCCGCGAGACCGTCCAGAGCGTACGGCGGCTCACCGAGACCCCGTACGACAGCGCACTCGACGAGGCGGCGGGTCCGGTAGATGTCCTCCACGTCCTCCACGGTCAGGACCCGGACGAAGACGCCCCTGTTCAACTCGTGGACGAGCAGGCGTTCATGCGTGAGCAGCCGGAACGCCTCGCGCAGCGTGTTGCGGGAGACGCCGAGCGCGCCGCCGATGCTGTCCTCCGACAGCCGGGTCCCGGGTGGGAAGAAGCCCTCGGCGATACGGCTCCTGAGGATGTCGGAGACCCGCTCGGCCGTGCTCGTGCGACCCAAAAGGGCGCGGTCGTCGGCCAGTCCGGCCAGCTGCTCTGCCATGCCCGGAATTCAATCGCAGATACAAGAACGAAACAACAGGGGTATTGAAGGATCGTTCAACGATCCTCTACCTTGCTACGAACGGCGCATCCTCACCGCGGCGCCTTCCGCCCCCGCACGGCACGGCTCAGTCCCCAAGCACCCTCCGTCCTCCTTCTGCGAGGTGCCCATGAGCACGACCCCTCCACCGCAGGCCCTGCCCACCGACGCGCAGCCCGCGCCAGACGAACGCCTCGACGACGAAGGTGCGTTGGGCTGGCTGCGTGCCCTCGGACCGCGCGGCCGCCGCGCCTTCGCGGGCGCTTTCGGCGGCTATGCCCTGGACTCCTACGACTACTTCACGCTGCCGCTGAGCATGGTGGCGTTGGCCGCCTACTTCGGCCTGGACAGCGGCCAGACCGGCCTGTTCACCACCGTCACCCTCGTGGTCTCCGCGGTCGGCGGCGCACTGGCGGGCGTGATGGCCGACCGGGTCGGCCGCGTCAAGGCGCTGATGATCACGGTGATCACCTACGCGGTCTTCACGGTCGCCTGCGGTTTCGCGCCCAACTACGAGACCCTGCTGGTCTTCCGCGCCCTCCAGGGCCTCGGCTTCGGCGGCGAGTGGGCGGTCGGCGCGATCCTGGTCGCCGAGTACGCGAGCGCCAAGCACCGGGGCCGCACGCTCGGCGCGATCCAGAGCTCCTGGGCCGTCGGCTGGGCACTCGCCGCGATCATGTACACGCTGGTGTTCTCGTTCGTCGGCGACGACTTGGCGTGGCGGATCATGTTCTGGACCGGCGCCCTGCCCGCGCTGCTGGTCATCTGGATGCGGCGCAAGGTGCAGGACGCGCCGGAGGCGATCGCCGTACGGGAACGGAGCACCCAGAAGGGCTCGTTCGCGGCGATCTTCAAGCCCGACCTGCTGCGCACCACCGTCTTCGCGGTCCTGCTCTCCACCGGCGTCCAGGGCGGCTACTACACCCTCGCCACCTGGGTGCCGACGTACCTCAAGACCGAGCGCGGTCTCTCCGTGGTCGGCACCGGCGGCTACCTGACGTTCCTGATCTCCGGCGCCTTCCTCGGCTATCTCACCGGCGGCTACCTCACCGACCGGCTGGGCCGCCGCCGCAACATCTGGCTGTTCGCCCTGCTGTCGGCCCTGTGCATCCTGGCGTACGCGAACATTCCGAGCGGTTCCAACACCCTGCTCCTGGTGCTCGGTTTCCCGCTCGGGTTCTGCATGTCCGCGATCTTCAGCGGCTTCGGTTCCTTCCTGAGCGAGCTGTACCCGACGGCGGTGCGCGGCACGGGGCAGGGCTTCACGTACAACACCGGTCGCGCGGTGGGCGCCGTCTTCCCGACCACCGTCGGCTTCCTGGCCGACAGCTGGGGTGTGGGCGGTGCGCTGGTCTTCGGCGCGATCGGCTACGGCCTCGCCGCCCTGGCCCTGCTCGGGCTGCCGGAGACGCGCGGAAAGGAACTCGCGTGAACCGCACACAGGACCGTCCCCTCACGGTGACGAACGACCGCCCCCTGACCCTCGTCGACGAGCACGCGCACGCGTGGAGCCCGGCAGACGCCAGGACCCGCTTCCGCGCGGGGCTGGTGGGCCCCACCGCCGGGATCGCGGCCGGCCACACCCAGGCCAACCTGATCTCGGTGCCGGCCGACTGGGCGTACGACATGCTCCTGTTCTGCCAGCGCAACCCCAAGCCCTGTCCGGTCCTGGACGTGACGGACGCGGGCTCCTGGACCACCGTCCTCGCGGACGGCGCCGACCTGCGCACCGATCTGCCGCGCTACCGGGTGTGGCAGGACGGCGAGCTGGTCGACGAGCCGACGGACGTGCGGGCGCACTGGCGGGACGACCTGGTGTCGTTCCTGATCGGCTGCAGCTTCACCTTCGAATGGGCGCTGTCCGAGGCGGGCGTCCCGATCCGCCACGTCGAGCAGGGCCGCAACGTCCCGATGTACGTCACCAGCCGCCAGTGCCGCCCGGCGGGGCGGCTGCACGGCCCCATGGTGGTGTCCATGCGCCCGGTGCCGCCGGAGCACGTGGCGACGGCGATCCGGGAGAGCAGTCTGCTCCCGGCGGTGCACGGCAGCCCCGTGCACTGCGGCGATCCGTCGGCGCTCGGCATCGACGATCTCGGCCGCCCCGACTTCGGCGACCCGGTGGCCGCCGAGCCGGACGACATCCCGGTGTTCTGGGCCTGCGGAGTGACCCCGCAGGCCGCGGTGATGGCCTCGCGCCCGCCGTTCGCCATCACTCACGCACCGGGACAGATGTTCCTCACCGACGCCCGCGACGAGCAGTACCGCGTGGCCTGAGCAGGAGACACTGGAGACATGACCTCGATCGATCTGAACGCCGATCTCGGCGAGGGCTTCGGCCGCTGGCGGCTGACCGACGACGATCAGTTGCTGACCGTCGTCACCAGCGCCAACGTCGCCTGCGGCTTCCACGCCGGGGACCCCGCCACCATGCGGCGGGTGTGCGAGCTGGCGGCCGCGCGCGGGGTACGGATCGGCGCCCAGGTCTCCTACCGGGACCTGGCGGGGTTCGGGCGGCGCGCGATGGACGTGCCGTCCGCCGAACTGGCGGCCGAGGTGGCCTACCAGATCGGCGCCCTGGAGGTGTTCGCGCGCGCGGCGGGCTCGCGGGTGTCCTACGTCAAGCCGCACGGCGCGCTCTACAACCGTGTCGTGCACGACGAGGAGCAGGCCGGCGCGGTCGTCGCCGGCGTGCTCCTCGCGGGCGGCTCGCTGCCCCTGCTGGGGCTGCCCGGCTCACGCGTGCTGGAACTGGCCGGGAAGGCGGGCCTTCCGGCCGTCACGGAGGCGTTCGCGGACCGCGCGTACACCGACGCGGGCACGCTCGTGCCGCGCGGCCGGGACGGTGCC
Organism: Streptomyces sp. NPDC058678; assembly: GCF_042714835.1. Classification (NCBI taxonomy): domain Bacteria; kingdom Bacillati; phylum Actinomycetota; class Actinomycetes; order Kitasatosporales; family Streptomycetaceae; genus Streptomyces; species Streptomyces sp. NPDC058678. Next base: position 47,427 of record NZ_JBHXSG010000024.1, read on the forward strand.
GTGCTCACCGACCCGGAGACGGTCGTGGAGCGCTCGCTGGGCCTGGCCCGCGCCGGTACCGTCATCTCGCATTCCGGGGCACCGATCGAGGTACGCGCGCGTTCTCTGTGCCTGCACGGGGACACTCCCGGCGCGGTGGACCTGGCCCGCCGGGTCCGGGAGCGGCTCGAGTCGTCCGGCGTCAAGGTGGAGGCCTTCGTATGAAGGCCCTGCCCGTCGGTGACAGCGCCCTGCTCGTCGAGGTGGCCTCGGGCGAGGAGGCCCAGGCCCTGCACGCCGAGCTGGTGCGCCGCCGCGCGGAGGGCTCGTTGGCGGTCCGCGAGATCGTCCCCGCGGCCCGCACGGTCCTCCTCGACGGCCTCGACGACCCGGCCCGCCTGGCGTCCGAACTGACCACCGCCGAAGTCCCGCCCGAGCCCCCGCGCGCGGGTGACGTGATCGAGTTGCCGGTGCGCTACGACGGCCCCGACCTGGCCGACGTCGCCGCCCTCTGGGGCGTCCGTGAGGAGGAGGTGGCCCGTATCCACGCGAGCACCGAGTTCCGGGTCGCCTTCTGCGGGTTCGCCCCCGGCTTCGGCTACCTCGCCGGTCTGCCGTCGCGCTACGACGTGCCGCGCCGGGCCACCCCGCGTACGGCCGTCCCGGCGGGCTCGGTGGGGCTGGCGGGCCCGTACACCGGCGTGTACCCGCGTTCGTCGCCGGGCGGCTGGCAGCTGATCGGCACCACGGACGCCGTGCTGTGGGACCACGCGCGCGTACCGGCCGCCCTGCTGTCGCCGGGCACGCGCGTGCGCTTCGTTCCGACCGGACCGGAGGGGACGTCATGACGGACCGCGCTCTCTCCGTCGTGCGTGCCGGAGCGCTCACCACCGTCCAGGACCGGGGACGCCCGGGGCACGCCCACCTGGGTGTACCCCGCTCCGGCGCGCTGGACGGACCGGCGGCCGACCTCGCCAACCGGCTGGTCGGCAATCGCCCCGAGGCCGCCGTCCTGGAGACCACGCTCAGCGGCTGTGCGCTGCGCCCCCGATCGACGGTCACCGTCGCCGTGACGGGCGCGCCCTGCCGGATGACCGTGGACGGACACCCGGTCGCCTGGGGCGCTCCGGTGCGCGTGCCCGCCGGTGCACTCCTGGAGGTGGGGGCGGCCGTCTCCGGAGTACGCAGTTATGTGGCCGTCTCCGGCGGCGTCGTCGTGGAGCCGGTGCTCGGCAGCCGTTCCACGGACCTCCTCTCGAGGCTCGGCCCGCCGCCCCTCAGCGACGGCGCGGTGCTGCCCCTCGGCAGCCCGGAAGAGCTCCACGCCCGCGTGGACGTCGCCCCGCAGCCGGCGCCCCCGGCCGAACTCGTCCTGCGCGTGACGCCGGGTCCGCGCGACGACTGGTTCACGCCGGAGGCGGTACGGGCCTTCACCTCGCGCACGTTCCGGGTGTCCTCCGCGAGCAACCGCATCGGACTGCGCACGGAGGGCCCCGCGCTGGAGCGGGCCCGGACCGGCGAACTCCCCAGCGAGGGCATGGTGCTGGGCGCCGTTCAGGTCCCGCCGGACGGCAGGCCCGTGGTGTTCCTCGCCGACCATCCGACCACCGGCGGCTATCCGGTGATCGGCGTCGTCCGCACGGCCGACCTCCCGGCCGCCGCACAGGCGGTGCCGGGTACGCCGGTGCGCTTCGTGGCCGTACGCCGCCGGTGAACCCTAGGCGGCGTCCGGCTGCTGATCCGGCACCGACAGTGCGGCGAGTGCCGCGGACACCGCCGCGGAGGCCCGAAGATCGAGCCGGGCGCTCGTCCCGCGCGCGCGGTGCCGCACCTCGTCGGCGGCGAGCGTCAGAAGCTGCGGCAGCAGATCGGTGCACCGCCGGGCCACCCAGCCGGTGCCGGCGGTGGCCAGCCACCACAGGCTCGCCGACCTGGTGGGCGCGGGGAACTCGGGCTCGGGCGAAGGGGCGCTGCCCGTCGCGAGGCCGCGTTCCGCCAGCAGCGCGTGGAAGCGGACGGCCAGTTGCCGGTGCCCCCGCTCGCCGGGGTGCAGCCGGTCCGCGCTCCACATCGCGCGGTCCACGAGCCAGGCGCCCTCACAGGCGTGCAGGTGCACGGCCCCGTACCGCTCGGACAGCGCGTGCACCACGGCGTTGACCGCCCGCTGGCGCCTGGCCAGCGGACGCGCCAGGGCACCCGGTAGCCCGAGCATCGCCCCGGGGTCAGGCAGACACGCCGTGAGAAGGACCGCGCCCTGCCCGGTGAGGGCCGAGTACACCGCGTCGAGGCGCTCGGCGACGGCCCGGACGTCGAAGGCGCAGCGCAAGGTGTCGTTGACACCGATGACGACGGACGCCAGGTCCGGCCGTAGTGCCAGCCCGGCGGGCAGCTGCCTCTCCAGCACGTCACGGGTCTGCGCCCCGCTGAACGCGAGGTTGGTGAACTCCACGGACCCGAAGGACGCCGCGCCGAGCCCGCCCGCGAGCAGCGCGGCCCAGCCACGCCACCCCTCGCCGACGGGATCGCCCACACCCTCGGTCAGTGAGTCGCCGAGGGCGACGAACCGCAGCGGTCTCATGTCACGCCCCCGGGCACGAAGGGCCGTACGGACGCCACCGCGTCGTGCGCGTCGAGGAACGCGGCGACCGCCGTGTCCCACCCGAAACACTCGGCACGCGCGCGTGCGGCCTCCCGCCGCTCCTCCTCGGGCCGGTCCAGGAGCATGTCCACGGCGTCCGCGAAGGCGCCCCCGTCGTCGGCCGCGACGGCCCCGGCGGAACCGATCACCTCCGACAGTGCTGACGAGGCACTGGCCACGACGGGCGTGCCGCAGGCCATCGCCTCCAGAGCGGCAAGGCCGAACGTCTCGGCGGGCCCCGGCGCCAGGCACACGTCGGCCGACGCCTGCAGTCCGCCCAGCGACGCGGGGTCGGAGACGTGCCCGAGGAACGTCACCGGCAACCCGCGCTCCCGCGCCCGCTGTTCGAGCCGGGGCCGCAGTGGCCCGTCCCCGGCCACCACCAGCACGGCCCGCCGCCCGCGCCGTACCAGCGCCTCCAGGGCGTCAAGCGCGGTGCCGGGCCGCTTCTCCACGGACAGCCGGGAGCACATCACCAGCAGCACCTCGTCCACGCGCGCGTGCCGGGCACGCAGCCCGGGGTCGCGCAGCGCGGGGTGCCGCTGCACCAGGTCGACGCCGAGCGGTGCCCGTACGACGTTGCGCGCCCCGATCCGCACGAACTCCCGCTCGGCGAACTCCGTGGTGCACACCACGCGCGCGTACGTGTGTGCCGTACGGACGTTGAGGGCGTCCGCGGCGCGCCGGGCGGCGCCCTCCGGCAGTCCCCAGGTGCGCAGCACGCCGTCGGCGGTCTCGTGGGAGACCATCACGGCCGGGACGCGGGCGCGCCGCGCCCACTTGCCGGTCCACCGGAGCGTCGTCCGGTCGGAGACCTCGAGGCGGTCGGGGGCCAGCTCCTCCAGAAGCCGCGCCACGCGCCGCTTGTCGGTGAGGACGCGATATCCGCCCGTGCCCGGCAGCAGCGGACCCGCCAGGGTGATCACCCGCCCCTGTTCGGTCTCCCGGTCGCCGGCGCGCTCACCGGGCACGACCAGTACCGGCTGGTGCCCGGCCGCCTTGTAGCCCTTGCCGAGCTCGCGCAGCGCGGTGCGCAGACCGCCCGAGGCCGGTGCGACGAAGTTGGCCAGCCGTACTATCCGCAACGAGCTCATGCCGCCACCACCGTCTTCCGCGCGGCGAGCACGCTGTCGTAGTGCCCGATCAGCTGGTCGCCGACGGCCGCCCAGGTGCGCCCCTCGACCGTCGCGCGCGCGGCGGTGCCGAACGCGTTGCGCAGGCCGGGGTCGGCGGCCAGGGACCACACCGCGTCCCGTACGGCGTCCGGGTCGCTCGGCGGGACCAGCAGCCCGGTGCGCCCGTGGGCGACCAGGTCCAGCGGTCCGCCGGCGGCGGGCGCGACGACGGGCACACCGCTCGCCATGGCCTCCTGCACGGTCTGGCAGAAGGTCTCGAAGGGGCCGGTGTGGACGAAGAGGTCCAAGGAGGCGAAGATCCGGGCGAGTTCGTCGCCGGTGCGGCGGCCCAGGAATGTCGCGCCCGGCAGCGCCTGGTCCAGGCTCGGCCGGCTGGGCCCGTCGCCGACGACCACGACCCGGACGCCGTCCAGGCCACAGACGCCGGCCAGCAGTTCGACCTGCTTCTCGGGGGCGAGCCGGCCGACGTAGCCGACGATCAGCTCGCCGTCGGGGGCGAGTTCGCGGCGCAGCGCCTCGTCCCGCAGTTCGGGGCGGAAGCGGGCGGTGTCCACGCCCCGCCGCCACAGCCGTACCCGGGGCACCCCGTGTGCTTCCAGGTCGTGCAGGGCCGGGCCGGAGGGCGCGAGGGTGAGGTCGGCGGCCGAGTGGACGGAGCGTATGCGCCGCCAGGCGGCGGCCTCGCCGGCGCCCATGTAGGTACGGGCGTATCCGGCCAGGTCGGTCTGGTAGACGGCCACGGCGGGAACGCCGAGCCGGGCGGCGGCGGCCATGCCGCGGACGCCGAGGACGAAGGGGCTGGCCAGGTGGACGACATCGGCGCGGTGCTCGGCGATCGCCGCGGCCACGCGCCGGCTGGGGAGGGCGACGCGGACCTGGGGGTAGCCCGGGAGCGGTAGGGAGGGGACACGGATGACAGGGCACGGCGCGAGGGCGTCGGGCCCGCTGCCGGCCGCGGTGGCCGGCGCGACGACGAGCGGAAGGTGACCGCGATCTACGAGGTGCCGGGCGGTCTGGAGCGCGCAGTGGGCCACGCCGTTCACGTCGGGGGGAAAGGATTCGGTCACGATGACGACACGCATACCGGTGTTCTCGCCGGGCTGGACGTGGCCGCGTCAACGTGGATCTTTCCGGACGAGGAACGTCGTGTGAGCGTTGCGCTGCACACCCGAGCAGGTCGGACCGCGTCCATGCCCGCCTGACCCGCGGGTCACCGATCGTTCACATGGCGGGCGCGTCCGGTCCGATCCGGCTGCGTACCGCCGTCTGGACCTCGGCCTCCTCGGCCGGATCGGCGGCGAGCCTGCGCAGTCGCTCCACGACCCGGGTGTCACCGGTCTCGGCATGCCGGGCGGCGATCTCTCGGGTGGTCTCCTCGCAGTCCCACAGGCACTCGACGGCGAAGCCGGCGGCGAAGGACGGGTCGGTGGCGGCGAGGGCGCGAGCGGCCCGTCCGCGCAGATGGGACGAGGCGGTCTCGCGGTAGATGTGCCGGAGTACGGGGGCCGCGCAGGCGATGCCGAGGCGCCCGGTGCCGTCGACGAGGGTCCACAGGGTCGGCGCGTCGGGGCCTTCGCCCCGTACGGCCTCCCTGAGGGCCGCTAGGACGAGTTCGCTGTCCTGGGCCCCGCCCCGGCAGGCGAGCATCCGGGCGGCGGCGGCACCGAGGGGGTCGGGCCTCCGGGCCCAGCCGCGCGCCTGGTCGACCGCGGCGGCACCGCGCATGCGTTCGAAGGCGTCCACGGCCGCTTCCACCACGGCCGCCGAGCCGGTGACCACGGCGACCTCGATCAAATGGAGGGCGTCCGGATCATTGCTGTCGGCGAGATAGCGCAAAGCGGTGCAGCGGGCGCCGTCGGTGCCGTCCTTGGCGGCCCGCAGGATCTCCGGCCGATCCTCGGGACCGGCGACGGCCGTGAGGCAGCGGGCGGCGGGGACATGGAGCGCTGCACCGCGCTCGACGCCCTGCTGGGCCCACTCGAAGACCGCCTGCACGCTCCACCCCGGACGGGGCCCGGTAGGTCGCATCTGGCGTTGCCAGCGGTCGAAGCAGCCCGTCTCATGGGCGGCACGCACACGCGTGGCGATGGATTCGCGCGGATCGTCGGCCCACAGCCGCCAGGGGCGGGGCTCGAAGGCGTCACGCACGACGGCGGCCAACTCGGCCTCGCCCTCGGCGTCGGTCGCGAAGCGTGCCAGGACGGGGGCCGCGAGGGCCCGCAGTCCGGCGTCGTCGTCGCGCAGCGCCAGTTCGTCCAGGGCCCAGGCCCAGTTGGCGCCCGAGGCGGCGTACCTGCGCAGCAGTTCGAGCGCGTCCCGCCTGCCGTACGAGGCGAGATGGCCGAGGACGGCGAGGGCGAGCCCGGTGCGGGACTCCTCGGTGTCGAAGACGTCCTCGACGTCGAAGAGGTGCGCCTCGATCTCGTCCAGTTCGCCGTTCAGGTCGAGGTAGAGACGGGCGTAGTAGAGGGAGCGGTTCTCCACCTGCCAGTCGTGGCGGGGATCACGCAGAACACAGTGGTTCAGGGCCGCGAGCGCTTCGGCGCGCGGTGCGGTGAGCGCGTGCAGTGTGCCGTCGCCGCGGCCCCGCTGAAGCAGGCCGAGCAGCGTGCCGCTGGGCGCTATGACCGGATCGAACATGGGAAACAGCCTCACATCAAGCGTCGACGCAACCGGGGACGTGCATTACCTGGCCGCGTGACAACACGTCGGGGCGCCCGCCGTTTCCTGCTTGCTGTAAGCCATCTTCCTCTGCCTCTCGTCGGTGGCCCATGCGGACCGCATCACGGTCCGCGCGGTGCGGCATCGCCTGCCCGGCCATCACGTCCGTGAATCACGACGTCATGATGACTCGGCAGTTCCATCTACCGCGACCGAAATTTCGGCGGCCGGTTACCGCCTCCCCCGTTTTCCGTGTCCGCCCTGGTCAGAGCGTACGTGTCAGTGTGTGCCGAACAGTTCGAGCAGTTGTGCCTTGCCGAACATCCGGGCGGTGTCGACGGCCGACGGCGTACCCGCGGCGGGGTCGGCACCGCCTTCCAGGAGTGCCTTGATCACTTCCTCCTCGCCCTTGAAGACGGCCCCGGCGAGCGGGGTCTGACCCCGGTCGTTGATCCGGTCGCCCTCGGCGCCGCGGGCGAGCAGGGCACGCACGGTGTCGGCGTGGCCGTGGTAGGCGGCGAGCATCACCAGGGAATCGCCGCGGTCGTTGGTGAGGTTGGCCGGAACGCCCGCGTCGACGTACGCCACGAGTGCCTCGGTCTGCCCCTGCCGGGCCAGATCGAAGATCTTGGTCGCCAGCTCCACGACCTCGGGGTCGGGGGCTTCGGTCATCGGCCGGTCCGCCTCTCAGTACAACCGTTCAGGTGAATCGCCAGGGTACTGGCTCGCGCCGCACATGACCCGATCTGCCGGAGGTAAAGATCACCGCAGGCCCGGTCGGGCGCAAGACCCCTGCCCAACCGGACCAAGACGACTCTGCCACCTGGGGGAAATGGTTGGAATTTCACCCAGTTGCACCTTTTATCGTATGGATACATCCTGTGATCCTGGAAGTACTCATGGTGACTGTCCCCGCGAACCAGGAGAACACTAATGATCCTGTCCATCTCAGGCGTGGTCCTGCTCGGAATCATCGTCTTCCTCTTCTTCAAGAAGGACGGACTCAAGGCCTCCCACGCCCTCGTGGCCGCACTCTTCGGCTTCTACCTCGCGAGCACCGCCATCGCCCCGAGCATCAAGGCGGGCGGCGAGAGCCTCGCGAGCCTCCTCGGCGGAATCAAGTTCTGACGCCCGCACGTCCGTACGCACCACCATCCGTACGCACCACCAGGAGACAGCAGTGGCCCGGCGCCCCCTCCCACGCATCCTGAGCACAGGCAGCGCGCAGATCGCCCGGAGCCGGGAGCTGGCCCGGACGGCGGCAGACAGCGCCACCGACGTCCTCCACCCGCTGATCACGATCACCCGTGGTCTGCGCCGGCTGGCCTCGGCCGGGCGGCGCAGGTGGGCCGACACCCCCAAGGACAAGCGCGGGCCGCTGATTTTCCTGGTGGCGTCGGTGGTCCTGGTCGTGGCGCTCGCGCCGTACGGCCCGTTGCTCGCCGTCATCACCCTGATGGCGGCGGCAGCCTGGCAGGGCCGGGACCACGGCCGGACGGAGCCCGACGGCCCCGACGAGTCCCAGACACAGCGCCTCCAGTCGCTGTACGACGCCCTGGTGCCGTACTTCTCGGCCGCCGAGGACCCGGACCCGCTCTACGCCCACGGTGGCGACTGGGAAAAAGCCTTCCCCACGTACGACTTCGACGGCACCGGCCGCATCACGCACCTGCTGATCCACTACCCGGCGTACTTCACGGACGGTGAGGCCGAGTCCCGTGCCCGGATCGAGCATCTGCTGCACGCCAAGTCGGGCCGCGACCGCGAGTACCACTTCACCTGGGACGAGCAGGACAACCAGCTCACGGTGACGGCCCTCGCCCCGCTGCCCACCGACATCGCGGCCCAGCGTTTCGTCACGTCCCCCGGCGAGACGGTCCTCGGCTTCACCGACCCCACCCAGGTCCGGCGCACACTCCCCCTCACCCACGGTGAGGAACAGCGCGACGTACCGCCGGTCGTCTGGCGCACCGGCATGCGCTCCACCGAGCCGCACCTGCTGGTCATGGGCCAGCCGGGCAGCGGCACCTCCACGCTGCTGCGCTCCATCGCCCTGCAGGTCCTCCAGTACGGCGACCTCGTGATCGTCGAGGGCGGCGGCACCGGCGAGTACGCCTGCCTCACCGGCCGGGACGGCGTCCTCGCGGTCGAGTGCGGGCTGGCCGGGGCGCTGGCGAGTCTGGAGTGGGCGGCCACGGAGACGGAGCGCCGCCTGATCGCGGTGAACCGTGCCCGTCAGGCGGGCAGCCCGCCGCCGGACGACACCAAGCGCCCCCTGTGGATCCTCCTGGACCGACCGAGCGCCTTCGCCCACGTGGCCGCCGCGGACGGCCGCGAGGACCCGCAGACCCTGCTCCAGCTCCCGCTCCGGCACGGCCGCGCGGCGAACGTGACGGTGGTCGTCGCCGACCAGTTCGACTGCGCGGAGGCCCTGAGCGACGCCGTACGCCAGCACACGCGCGCGCGTGTCGTGCTCGGCCCGGCCACGGCCGACCAACTGGAAGCGGTCCTGGGTGCGCCCCCGCACACGACTCCGGTCACCCACGTCCCGCCCGGCCGCGGCTACGCCCGCCTCGGCGCGGGCCCGGTCCACCGGCTCCAGGTCCCGTCGACCCCGGACCCGTACGACGACGCGACGAGCGAGGCGGACCGCCAGGCGGTCCTGGCCCTGCTGCCGCCACGGACGACACCGGCGGACGGCGAGCATGTGCCGGAGGCGGTGGCGGTGGAGACAGAGCCCACTGTGGCAGCACCTACGGAGAAGGGGCCGACGGAGGTCGTACTTACGGAGAAGGTACCTACGGAGGTCGTACCCCCGGAGAAGGTACCCATGGAGAAGGTGCCGACGGAGGCCATGGCGGCGGAGGCTCCGTAGCTGGGCAGTCGCACCTTTGGGGCGCCACGGGTGGGCTCACTCCCCGGCGCCCCCGACCCCGTTCACGCCACGAACGTACGAGGCGTCTCCCCGCCCCCGGACCCCCCGCTCTCCACCAACCGCGCCGCCGCGGCCAACCGCGCCGCCGCCTCCTCGGCCACCGCGCCGCCCACGGTGAACGGCAGCCGCACATACCCCTCGAACGCCCCGTCGACCCCGAACCGCGGCCCGGACGGCACCCGCACGCCCACCCGCTCGCCCGCCTCCGCGAGCCGTGACCCGGACAGCCCGCCCGTCCGCACCCAGAGCGTGAGCCCGCCCTTCGGCACCTCGAACTCCCAGTCCGGCAGCTCCCGCCGCACGGCGGCCACCAGGGCGTCCCGGTTGTCCCTGGCCTGACGTCGCCGTACGTCCACGGCCTTCGCCCAGCCACCCGTGCTGAACAGCCAGTTCACCGCCAGCTGCTCCAGCACGGGCGTACCCAGGTCGGCGTACGCGCGGGCGGCGACCAGGCTGCGGATCACGTCGGGAGCGGCGCGCACCCACCCGATCCGCATCCCCGCCCAGAACGCCTTGCTGGCCGAGCCGACCGTGACGACCGTCGACCCGGCCGGGTCGAAGGCGCCCATGGCCCGCGGCATGGCGTCCGCGATGTCCGCGTCCAGCCACAGCTCGTTCATCGTCTCGTCGGCGACCAGCACCGTCCCCGCCGACCGCGCCGACTCCACCAACTGCCGCCGCTGGTCCTCGTCGGCGAGCGCGCCGGTCGGGTTGTGGAAGTCGGCGACGACGTACGCGAGCCGGGGCGCGGCGTCCCGCAGGACCTGCCGCCAGCGGTCCATGTCCCAGCCGGTCAGCCCTTCGGCCATCGCGACGGGCACCAGCCGGGCGCCCGCCGCCCGCATGAGCTGGAGGATGTTGGCGTAGGAGGGCGATTCCACGGCGATACGCTCACCGCGCCCCGCGAACAGATGGCAGATGGCGTCGATCGCTCCCATCGCGCCGGTCGTCACCATGATCTGCTCGGGCATCGTCGGTATCCCGCGTGCGGTGTACCGTTCGGCGATCATCGCGCGCAGTGCGGGCAGCCCGGCCGGATAGTCGCCGTGCGTGTGGGCGTACGGCGGCAGCTCCTCCAGGGCACCCTGCACGGCCCGGGTCAGCCACGGCTCGGGGGCGGGGAGCGCCGCGCAGCCGAGGTCGATCATCGAACCGAGGGCCTCGGGGGGCAGGGGTTCGAGGCCGCGCGCGGGCAACGGGTTCCCGGCCGGCACCGCCGTCCAGCTTCCGGCACCGCGCCGGGACTCCAGGAATCCCTCGGCGCGCAGCGCCTCGTACGCCGCCGCGACCGTCGTACGGCTGACGGACAGGGACAGCGCCAGTTCCCGCTCGGCGGGCAGCCTGGCGGCGACCGGTACCCGGCCCTCCAGCACCAGCAGCCGGATGCCGTCGGCCAGTGCGCGGTAGGCGGGCGGGCGGCGTGTGCCCGGGCCGGCCGGGCGGTCCTGCTGGGAGTTGAGCAGGCGGGCGAGCTGCGCGGCACCCATCGCCGAGGTCCACTGCGCCATGAAATCAGTCCACCTTCACCGAATTGGACATGGATGATGTTTCCACCCAAGCCACAGGGTGTCATGAGTCAGGCCACTGTCACCACACCAGAGGGGGACCTTTTGTCCACGAAGAGCCCGAGCCGTGCCGGGCGACGGTTGATCCAGCTCTACGTCGGTCTCGGGCTGTACGGGGCGAGTTCGGCACTGCTCGTCGAGTCCGGCCTGGGCCTGGAACCCTGGGGCGTGCTGCATCAGGGGCTGGCCGAGCTCACCGGCCTGACGATCGGCGTCGTGTCGATCTTCGTGGGTGCCGCGGTGCTGCTCCTGTGGATCCCGCTGCGCCAGCGCCCCGGGCTCGGCACGGTTTCCAACGTCTTCGTGGTCGGCATCGCCATGGACGGCACGCTCGCCGCCGTCCCCACGGCGCACACCCTCGGCGTACGCGTTCCGCTCCTGGTGGCCGGGATCCTGCTCAACGGCGTGGCCACCGGCCTCTACATCTCGGCCCGCTTCGGACCCGGCCCGCGCGACGGGCTGATGACCGGCCTGCACCGGCGCACGGGCCGCTCGATCCGTCTGATGCGGACGGCCGTCGAGGTGGCGGTCGTCGTGACCGGCTTCGCCCTGGGGGGCACCATCGGCATCGGCACCCTGCTGTACGCGGTGTCGATCGGCCCGCTGGCCCAGATCTTCCTGCGCGTCTTCGCCGTCCCGTCGGCATCCGACGGCAGCACGGTCGTTGCCACCGGGCAACCCCAGCAGGCGATACTTCGACCGTGACCTCGCGGATACGCCATCCCTACCTCGACCATCCGGGCCCGATCGCCTTCGCCCACCGCGGCGGGGCGGCGGACGGTCTGGAGAACACGGAGCTGCAGTTCCGGCGCGCGGTCGAGGCGGGTTACCGCTATCTGGAGACCGACGTCCACGCCACCACGGACGGCAGGCTCGTCGCCTTCCACGACGCGACCCTGGACCGGGTGACCGACGGAGCGGGCCTGATCGCGGCGCTGCCCTGGAAGGACGTGCGGCACGCGCGCGTGGCGGGCAAGGAACCGGTGCCCCTCTTCGAGGACCTTCTGGAAACCTTCCCCGAGGCGCGCTGGAACGTCGACGTCAAGGCGGAGCCGGCGCTGCTGCCCCTCCTGGAGCTCATCGAACGCACGAACTCCTGGGACCGGATCTGCCTCGGCTCGTTCGCCGAGGCCCGTGTGGTCCGCGCCCAGCGACTGGCCGGACCGCGCCTGGCGACGTCGTACGGCACCCGAGGTGTCCTCAACCTGCGGCTGCGTTCCTGGGGGCTCCCGGCGGCCGTGCGTCGCTCCGCGGTCGCCGCGCAGGTGCCGGAGATGCAGTCGGGCATCCAGGTGGTCGACCACCGCTTCCTGCGCACCGCCCACGCGCTCGGGCTGCAGGTGCACGTGTGGACGGTGAACGAGCCGGAACAGATGCACCGGCTCCTGGACCTGGGAGTCGATGGCATCATGACCGATCACATCGACACACTGCGCAAGGTCATGGAGGACCGCGGCGTCTGGGTCTGACACCCCAAGAGCCCCCGGCCGCACGCCCGCGCGTGGCACCTTCACGGGGAAGCGAGGGCACGGGTGGGCACCGACACCGTGCGGGCGGGATCGGCGGACGAGGCCGCCGAGCGGCGGCGCGAACAGCGCGGCTGGTACTTCTACGACTGGGCCTGCTCCGTCTACTCGACGAGCGTGCTCACCGTCTTCCTCGGCCCCTATCTGACGTCGGTCGCCAAGTCGGCGGCGGACGCGGACGGCTTCGTGCATCCGCTGGGGATCCCGGTGCGCGCCGGATCGTTCTTCGCGTACTCGGTGTCCCTGTCGGTGATCGTGGCCGTGCTGGTGATGCCCCTGGTGGGCGCCGCCGCCGACCGCACCGGCCGCAAGAAGCCCCTCCTGGCGGCCGCCGCGTACACCGGGGCCGCGGCGACGACGGGCATGTTCTTCCTCGGCGGCGACCGCTACCTCCTCGGCGGCGCCCTGCTGGTCGTCGCGAACGCCGCGCAGTCCGTGGCGATGATGCTCTACAACTCCTACCTGCCGCAGATCGCCCCGCCCGAGGAACGCGACGCCGTCTCCTCCCGCGGCTGGGCCTTCGGGTACGCGGCAGGCGCGCTGGTCCTGGTCGTGAACCTCGTCCTCTACACCGGCCACGAGTCCTTCGGCCTCACGGAGAGCGCTGCCGTCCGGGTCTGCCTGGCCTCCGCGGGCCCGTGGTGGGGGGCTTTCGCCCTCATTCCGCTACGACGGCTGCGCGATCGCCGCTCCGTAGCGAAGGCCACGGGGGAGGCGACCGCTCCCGGCTTCCGCCAGCTCGCCGCGACCGTCCGCGACATGCGCCGCCACCCGCTCACCCTCGCCTTCCTGCTGGCGTACCTCATCTACAACGACGGCATCCAGACCGTGATCTCCCAGGCGTCGGTGTACGGCTCCGAGGAGCTCGGCCTCGGGCAGTCGACGCTCATCGGCGCCGTGCTGCTGGTCCAGGTGCTGGCCGTGGCAGGCGCGCTGACGATGGGGCGGCTCGCCCGGATCTACGGCGCGAAGCGCACGATTCTGGGCTCGCTGGTCGCGTGGACGGTGACCTTGGGCGCCGGGTACTTCCTGCCGGCCGGGGCGCCCGGATGGTTCTTCGTGCTGGCCTCCGGGATCGGCCTCGTCCTCGGCGGCAGCCAGGCGCTGTCCCGGTCGCTGTTCTCCCATCTCGTGCCGCCCGGCAAAGAGGCCGAGTACTTCTCGGCATACGAGATGAGCGACCGGGGCATGAGCTGGCTGGGCCCGCTGCTGTTCGGGATCACCTACCAGGTGACCGGAAGCTACCGGGACGCGATCATCTCGCTGGTGGCCTTCTTCGTCATCGGGTTCGTGCTGCTGGCACGGGTTCCGGTGCGGCGGGCGATCGGCGAGGCGGGCAATCCGATTCCCGAAAGGATTTAGCGTTCAACACGAAAGCGCTGTAGTGTACGCGTTTGGCCTGCCAGGCGTACCGTTACTGCGCGTCAATGATGCCGAAACGCTGGGTGACATCTGTTAGCAGATGTGACAAACCGGGCACTGGTGGGTACAACAAGGGGCGGCTACGACGGCGACGCATTGCCCGGGACGGGACCCGGAACGGGAATCTTTACCGCCGACCGGACGTTGAACCGGATGACGACGACAGCGACACCTGTCCTGTGGGCGACAAGCCCGGGAGGCACGATTCATGAGTGAGCGAGCTCTTCGCGGCACGCGCCTCGTGGTGACCAGCTACGAGACGGACCGCGGCATCGACCTGGCCCCGCGCCAGGCCGTGGAGTACGCATGCGAGAAGGGGCACCGGTTTGAGATGCCCTTCTCGGTCGAGGCGGAGATCCCGCCGGAGTGGGAGTGCAAGGTCTGCGGGGCCCAGGCACTCCTCGTAGACGGCGACGGCCCTGAGGAAAAGAAGGCCAAGCCCGCGCGTACACACTGGGACATGCTGATGGAGCGGCGCACCCGCGAGGAACTCGAAGAGGTCCTCGAGGAGCGCCTGGCAGTTCTCCGCTCCGGCGCGATGAACATTGCGGTCCATCCGCGAGACAGCCGGAAGTCGGCGTAGTCCCTTCGGGGTCTGGGCGGACGAACAAGGCACGAAAGTAACCGCGGGCGCCGTACGTGATGTCACGTACGGCGCCCGCGGTTTCGCGTTCCGGTGCGCGAGGACAGCTCAGTGCGTCAGCGGCGGGCGCGGGTCCCGCGGCGCGTCCCCCGGCTCGTCCCTGATGACCTCGCCCTGGACCACCCTGCCGTCGGGGCGGTGCATCCGGGCCTGCTGGAAGGCGTCCCCCAGGCTGCCCTGGGTGGCCTCGCGGAGCTTGCGGTCCACGGTGCGCTCCGCATAGCGGCCGAGGGCCTTCTGCACCGGCGGTATCAGCAGGAGCAGGCCCAGCACGTCGGAGATCAGGCCGGGGATCATCAGGAGCAGGCCACCGAGCATCATGAGGCCGTTGCCGCCGCCGTTCGAACCCGACGGGGCTCCGCCCCGCTGCAGCGCCTCGTTCAGGTTCTGGAAGGCGCGCCGGCCCGCCTGCTTGATCACCACCGAGCCGATCACGAAGGCGGCGAGCAGCAGCAGGAACACCGTGATCCCGCCGGCCGTGCCGGCGACCACGGTCAGCAGCCAGATCTCCAGCACCAGCCAGGCGGCGACGCCCAACGGCAGGAAGGTGCGCAGCCGGGAGCGCCGGGGCCGGGCGGGGTGGGTGGGAGTCGGAGCGCCAGTCGTCATGCTTCCAGTGTGCCTGGGCCCGGCTCAGCACGGGATAAGGGGACGATCAACCGGAGCTGTGAAATCCGACGCCTACGGTTTTGAGGGCTTGCCCCGGCCCGCGATCCTGCCGACCCGCTCCCCCACGCCCCACGTCGTGACCCGCCACAGGGCCTCCACGAGGATGTCACGGCTCATCTTGGAGTCACCGTGCTCGCGTTCGACGAAGGTGATGGGCACCTCGACGACGTGGTATCCGGCCCTGACCGCGCGGCGGGCGAGGTCGACCTGGAAGCAGTAGCCCTGGGAGGCGACCTCTTCGAGGCCCAGGCCTTCGAGGGTCTCGCGACGGAAGGCGCGGTAGCCGCCGGTGATGTCGCGCAGCGGAAGGTCCAGGGCGAGGCGGGAGTAGAGACTGCCGCCGCGGGAGATGAACTCGCGTGACCTGGGCCAGTTCACGACCCGGCCGCCGGGCACCCAGCGGGAGCCGAGGACCAGGTCGGCGCCCTTGAGGGCGGTCAGCAGGCGGGGCAGTTCCTCGGGCTGGTGGGAGCCGTCGGCGTCCATCTCGACCAGGACGCCGTAGCCGTTGTCCATGCCCCAGCGGAAGCCTGCCAGGTAGGCGGCGCCCAGGCCTTCCTTGCCCTTGCGGTGCAGGACCTGCACGTGGTCGTCCCCGATGGCCAGTTCGTCGGCGAGCTTGCCCGTGCCGTCGGGGCTGTTGTCGTCGGCCACGAGAACGTGCGCCTCCGGGACCGCATTGCGCACCCGGCCCACGATGGCCTTGATGTTCTCCGCCTCGTTGTAGGTCGGAATGATCACCAACGCCGTGCCGAGCGGGCCGAACTGCCTCCCCCGGTCCTGTGCCGCGAGGGTCCCGTCGCCGTCGTTCACTACTGCCCCTTCAAGTCCGTACGCAGAGGTCCACCATAGTGGCCGCCGCCTGCGATGACGTGACGGGACGTAAGTATGGTGGTGTCGTTTCCACAAAAGCGGGGTAAGAGTGCGTTCTTCGGGACTGTGCGTATGGCAACGACGGCTGTGCGTACGGCATCGACGGCCGTGCGTGCTGCGGATGGGGGCCCGGCGCTCTTCGGGCCGACCTGGGACCCGCTGGCTGCGGATCGACCGAATGCCGTTGTCTACTGAGCGCCCGGGCCCCACCCGGGTCACACCTCCCCGACCGGCCGGAACACTCCCTCGCCGTGGCGCGGGCGCTGGGCCTGGCTGCCAGTGGCGGTGCCCCGGTGCGGCACACCGTCCCTGACCCAGCGGCGCGGCGGCGAGTGCGCGGACGTTCCCCGGTTTGGGCGTCCGGTGGTGGACTCGGCCGAACCTACCGGCCCGCTGCCGTCGGCTGTCAACAGCCGTTTCACCTGCGTCTCCTCGGTCAAAGCCCTGGTCAGCGCGGAGGACACGCAGGTCGCGCGAAGGGGCGGCGACGACCGATCGGCGGTGCGCCACCCCGGTAGATCACTCGCCCGGCCGTACGAACACGGTCCGTCCGCCCACCACGGTTCGCAGGCAGACGGGGAGGTCGTGGCCGGGGGTCAGGTCGGGCAGACCAGGGGTCCCGGAGCGGGGGTCGGTCGACCAGCGCGCGACCCGGTCGTCGGGGGCCTGGACCACGAGTTCGTCGGTGCGCCAGACGGCGTAGTCCGCGGGTGCGCCCGGCACCAGGACTCCCGCGTCGTCCCGTCCGACGGCCCGCCAGCCGCCGCGGGTGTGCGCGGTGAACGCGGCACGCACGGAGACGCGGTGCTCGGGAGTCCTGTGGAAGGCGGCCGCGCGGACCGTGCCCCACGGGTCGAGGGGCGTGACCGGGCTGTCGGAGCCGAAGGCGAGCGGGACGCCGGCCCGCAGCAGGGCCGCGAAGGGGTTCAGGGTGCGGGCCCGCTCGGCGCCCAGGCGCTGGGCGTACATGCCCTCCTCGCCGCCCCACAGCGCGTCGAAGGCGGGCTGGACGGACGCCGTCAGGCCGAACTCGGCGAAGGCCGCGATCGTCTCGGGCGTGAGCATCTCGGCATGTTCGACGCGGTGGCGGGCGGCCCGGACACGGGCGAGGCCGAGCTTCTCCGCGGCTGCGCGCACGCCCTCGACGACGGCGGTGACGGCGGCGTCGCCGATCGCGTGGAAGCCGGCCTGGAGGCCCGTCTCGGTGCACGCGGTGACGTGCGCGGCGACCCCCGCCGCGTCCAGGTAGGCGGTGCCGGTGTGGCCGGCGTCGGTGTACGGCTGGTGCAGACAGGCGGTGTGCGAACCGAGGGCTCCGTCCACGAACAGGTCGCCGGCCGCGCCGATCGCGCCCAACTCGCGCGCCCTGTCGATGTCCTGATCGGCCCAGTAGCCGACCACCCGCGGCCCGGCCTCCTCGGCCGCGAGCCGGAGCAGCCCGGTGAAGTCCTCCTCGGAGGAGATCTCCGGACCCGCGCACTCGTGGACGGTCCCGATGCCGAGCGAGGCGGCGCGGGCGAGGGCGGTGCGCTGGGCCTCGATGCGCTGCTGCGGCGTGAGGGCGCCGAGAGCGGCGGCGCGTACGGCGTGGTGCGCGTCGGCGGTCAGCGGGGCGTCCGCGGCGTCGAGGCCCGGGGTCAGCTCCAGCAGGGCCGTCGTGACGACCGCCGAGTGGACGTCGATCCGGCTGAGGTACAGCGGGCGGCCGCCGGTGGCGGCGTCGAGTTCGGCGCGGGTCGGGGGGCGGCCGCCGGGCCAGCGTGCGGCGTCCCAGCCGTGGCCGAGGAGCACGCGGTCGTCCGGGCGGGCGGCGGCGAAGTCCCGTACCAGGGCGAGGGCCGCATCGAGGGAAGGTGCGTCGGACAGGTCGAGGCCGGTGAGGGCGAGGCCCGTGGACGTGGTGTGCACGTGCGCGTCGGTGAACGCGGGGGTGACCAGCGCCCCGTCCAGGTCGATCACCGCGTCCACACCGTCCGCGAAGGCGTCGGCCGCGCCCTCGGAGCCCACCCAGGCGACTTGGCCGCGCTCCACGACCATCGCCGTCGCGAACGGGTCGGCGGGGCTGTGCACCTCGCCGCGGCGGAGGAGGACGGTGGTCGGTTCGGCGGTGCGTTCACTCATGAGGGACAGTTTCGCGCCTCGCTCGGGGCGCCCGGCACGCAGGTCGGTCAGATCCGGGGCGGCCGTGCCTCGTACGGCGTGGACAGCACCACCGTCGTCCGCGTCGACACCCCCGCCAGCGTCCTGAGCCGGGCCAGCAGCTCCTCCAGATCGTGCGGAGTGGAGACCCGCACCTTGAGGATGTAGTTCTCGTCGCCGGCGACGCTGTGGCAGGCCTCGATCTCGGGGACGCCGGAGAGGCGGTCCGCGATGTCGTCGGGGGCGCTGGGGTCGAACGGCTTCACCGAGATGAACGCGGTCAGGGGCAGGCCGACGGCCTCGGGGTCGACCACCGCCGCGTAGCCGCGGATGACCCCGCGCTGTTCCAGCCGGCGCACCCGCTGGTGCACGGCCGACGTGGACAGGCCGGTGGCCTTGCCCAGGTCTGTGTAGCTCATCCGCCCGTCCTTGACGAGCAGTTGCACGATTTGCCGGTCGAGCTCCTCCATGGCGCAAGAACCTACAGTGCGGCTGATCTCCTCCGATACCTGAGCGGCGCAGGTCATGCCCGGTTCGTGATGCGGCGGGGGCGGCCTGTGCACCATCCGGGGGACAAAGCGGCCGCCTCGGGCACCTGCGGATGGCATGTGACGAAGACCACACACCCCTGACCGGCTCCGTGATGTTCTCGTGATTACCGCCGAGACGGGGCGGGAAGTGCTTGCTGTGGTCGAGGCCGCAGCAGCCTTACGGCCCAGCCCGAGGGGGAGAATCCAATGCAGAGTCTTAAGCGCCCTGGTCGTACCGCACCCAAGCGGCCGCAGCTGATCGTCGAGCCCGAGCCGGAGGGCGTCGAACCCGACGAACTCGACGAACTCGACGCCTACGACACCTTCGAGATGTACCGGGTCATGTGCCCGGACTGCGCGCAGCCCATCGCCCTGCTGGCGGACGAGGAGGTGCTGCCGGAGCACGCGCTGTGCGCCTCGCCGTGGAACCCGTTCGGGCTCACGGTCTGCTCCGGCACCGGCCGCAAGGCGTCCGAGGCCCGTCCGGCGGACGAGTCGGCCGAGCCGCAGGAGCAGGACACCGCCCTGCTGTTGACGCTCCCTCAGGGGCTCGACTGGCGGACGCAGCCCTTCTCGCACGTCGGCGGACCGGGCTCCCGTCCCATCCGGGTGCAGGTCATGCGCCGCCAGGCCGCCTGAGCGGCCTCGCCCCCACCCCGTGACCGAGCCGCGCCACGGCTCGCAGAGCGCCGTGGCGCGGTTCGGTGTGCCGTGACCGCGTTGCCGGGGTGCCGGGGTGCCGGCGGCCAGGGACTCGCGCCGCCCCGGACGTCCGTGAACTCACGCCCGAATCCGGCGACCGGTGACCTGTCCGCGGACCTCTGCGTTGCCCTGGTATGACCCCCACATCTACCGCGACCGGGCGTCAGCGCCGCATGTTCGTTCCGGCGCCGGTTCCCGCATCCGCAAAATCGGTTCCGCTGGCGCCGCCGCAGGCGCAGGACCCGCCCATCTACCGCGATCTGATGCGCACGTGGGCCGACCGCGGCCGCACCCTGCCGGGGCGCCACGACCCGGAGTGGGCCCGGCTCGCGGCGCCCCAGGTGAGGCCGGGCCAGTTCAGCGGGTCTCAGGACCCGCGAGGTGACGGGCGATGACCATCCGCTGGATCTGGTTGGTGCCCTCGACGATCTGCAGGACCTTGGCCTCGCGCATGTACCGCTCGGCCGGGAAGTCGGCGGTGTAGCCGTATCCGCCGAGGACCTGGACGGCGTCGGTGGCCACCTTCATCGCGGTGTCGGTGCAGTGGAGTTTGGCCATGGCCGCCTGCTTGGCGAACGGTCGGCCCGCGTCCCGCAGTCGTGCCGCCGCCAGGTAGAGCGCCCGGCCGGCCTCGATCTGGGTCGCCATGTCGGCGAGCATGAAGCGCAGCCCCTGGAAATCGGCGATGGGCCGTCCGAACTGCCGCCGTCCGGTCGCGTACGCCACCGCCTCGTCGAGCGCCGCCTGGGCCAGGCCGATCGCGCAGGCCGCGATGCCGAGCCGCCCGGAGTCGAGCGCGGCCAGAGCGATCGCGAAACCCTGGCCCTCGTCGCCGATGCGCCGGTCGTCGGGGACACGGACCCCGTCGAAGTGGACCTGGGCCGTCGGGGAACCCTTCATGCCCATCTTCTTCTCCGGCGCCGCGCCGCTCAGGCCGGCCGCGTCGGCGGGCACCAGGAAGGCCGTGATCCCGCGCGGGCCCTCCTCGCCCGTACGGGCCATGACGGTGTAGAAGTCGGCGATTCCGCCGTGCGTGATCCACGCCTTGGTTCCGGTGATCACCCAGTCCCCGCCGTCGCGTACCGCCTTCGTGCGCAGTGAGGCGGCGTCCGAGCCGGAGGCCGGCTCCGAGAGGCAGTACGCGCCCAGCAGACCGCCGCCGAGCATTGCGGGCAGGTGCTCGAGCTGCTGCTCCTTGGTGCCGTAGGCGGCGAGCGCGTACGAGGCCAGGGTGTGCACGCTGACGCCGAGTCCGACGGTGAGGCGGGCGGCGGCGAGTTCTTCGAGGACCTGGAGGTAGACCTCGTAGGGCTGGTCGCCGCCGCCGTACTCGGAGTCGTACGGCAGGCCGAGCAGTCCGGACTCGGACAGGAGGGTGAAGACCTCGCGCGGGAAGCGTCCGGCGTCCTCCTCCTCGGCCGCCTTCGGGGCGACCTCGCGCTGCGCGATGTCGCGAACGAGCGAGATCAGATCCCGGGCCTCGTCCGTGGGCAGTTGCCGGTCCACCGGCTGCGGGGCGCGGTCAAGCATGGCGACGCTCTCCTCCCTGTCGGGCGCATCGGCGGACGTGCGCCTTGGGTGGGGGCAGCTCCGCCGGGTCTCACTGGTGCCGGCCGATGCTCGCACTCCCGGGTCGCGGAAGCTGCTGACCAGCGGCTGTGCGCTGTGAGTATGCCCGATCGGACCCACTCCGTCACCAGTTAACGACCGCTTACTTCGAGAAGTTCCGGCGCTCCCGGCGCGCTCAGAAATTGGTACGAACCATTGACCGAATGGTCTAGTCCTCTTACTGTTTCGCTCCAACGCTTCTCCGCGTTCATGCCAATCGGCGTGCGATCCCCTCCCTGTCCCCTGCGAGGAGACACCCGATGCTCACCCCGCTCCACCCCCGCGCCCGGTTCCGGGCCCTCCTGTCCGCCTCGTGCTGCGCCGCCCTCGGCGCCGCCCTGCTCGCCGGTGCGGGCACCGCCACCGCCACTCCCGACGCCGCCGAGGCCCCCTCGGCCGGAGCGGCCGGTCCAGCCGGCTCCAAGGTTGTCGGCTACTTCACCGACTGGGGCATCTACGGCCGCCAGTACTACGTCAAGAACATCGAGACCTCCGGCTCCGCCGACAGGCTCACCCACATCAACTACGCCTTCGGCAACGTCACCGACGGCAAGTGCGCCCTCGGCGACGCCTGGGCGGACACCGACAAGCCGTTCACGGCGGAGGAGTCCGTGGACGGTGTCGCCGACACCGCGGACCAGCCGCTGAGCGGCAACTTCAACCAGCTGCGCAAGCTGAAGAAGCTCCACCCCGACCTCAAGATCGTCTGGTCGTTCGGCGGCTGGAGCTGGTCGGGCGGTTTCGGCGAGGCGGCCAAGGACCCGGCGGCCTTCGCCCAGTCCTGCTACGACCTGGTCGAGAACTCGAAGTGGGCGGACGTATTCGACGGCATCGACATCGACTGGGAGTATCCGAACGCCTGCGGCCTGACCTGCGACACCAGCGGCCGGGACGCTTTCCGGGACGTGATGGCCGCGCTGCGCGCCAAGTTCGGCAAGCGGCAGTTGGTCACCGCGGCGATCACCGCCGACGCCACCCCCGGCGGCAAGATCGACGCGGCCGACTACGCGGGCGCGGCCCGGTACGTCAACTGGTACAACCCCATGACGTACGACTACTTCGGCACCTGGGCGGCCGCCGGCCCGACGGCGCCGCACTCCCCGCTGACGTCCTACCCGGGCATCCCGGAGGAGGGCTACAACACCGCCGCCACCATCGCCAAGCTCCAGAGCCTGGGCATCCCGTCCTCGAAGCTGCTGCTCGGCATCGGCTTCTACGGGCGCGGCTGGACCGGCGTCACGCAGGCGAAGCCGGGCGGCACGGCCACCGGCCCGGCGGCGGGCACGTACGAGGCCGGCTTCGAGGACTACAAGGTGCTGAAGACCACGTGCCCGCCGACCGGGACCGTCGGCGGCACCGCCTACGCCAAGTGCGGCAGCGACTGGTGGAGTTACGACACCCCGAAGACCATCAAGGGGAAGATGAAGTACAAGGACGCGCAGGGTCTGGGCGGCACGTTCTTCTGGGAGCTCAGCGGGGACACCGCGGACGGTGAGCTGATCCGTTCGATCAACTAGCCCGGTTCACCGGGGACTTGGGGCGGAGGACCACGAGCCTTCGCCCCAAGTCGTCACTCCTCGGCCGTCAGCCTTCGTCGCGGCGGGCCGGTTCCGGGGCCGGATAGGCCGGCTCCATCTCCTCGATCGCCCGCATCGAACCGCCGAGCGTCTTCACCAGCAGTTCGCGCATCGTGTCCCGGGACAGCTTGGGGCGGTCGATCCACTCCAGGGTGGCGCCCTCGACACTGCACAGCCAGGCGAGCAGGCCCATGCGGGGCACCGGCGCGATGTCGCTGCGGCCGTACGCCCCTTCGGCGATGGTGGCGACGATCGCCTCGCGCACCCCGTCCCGGATGGCGTGCACCTCGGCGTCGAAGCCGACACCGCCGCTGACGATGGCGCGGTAGGCGGCCTGATGGTGCTCCGCGTAGCGCAGATAGCTGTCGACGGTGCGGTGGACCCGGTCCACCGGCTCCAGTTCGAGGCCGCTCGCCGCAAAGGTGACCAGGTCCGCGACGGAGTCCTGGATGATCGCCAGGTAGTAGCCGCGCTTGGACTGGAAGTAGTAGTAGATCAGCCCCTTGGCGACATGCGCCTGCCGGGCGATGTCGTCCATCGAGAGTGCGTCGTACGACGTGTCGGCGAACAACTTCCGCCCGATGGCGATGAGTTCGGCACGGCGTGCGACCGAGCGCTCGGTGCCGCGCGCCCGGGGACGGGCGGCGTCGCGCTGTTGACTGATATTCAATTTCGACCCTGGTCTCAACGGGCGGCGGGACACCCGCAGTATGTCAGTCGGGTATGTGACAGGTCACAGCAGGCCGAGCTGGGTGACGAGCATCGCGATCACCACGACGAGGGTCCAGCCCATGAGGTGCTCGACGACCTTCGGGCCGTCCTCGCGGGGGCCGCCGGTACGGGCACGGGCGGCGGTGGCTGAGTGTGCGGTCATGGCTTCTCGCTGAGGTCGGACGTACGGGTGGACTCCCCCCGGTCTGTCCACCTTGCCACCGAGAGCGGCTTTTGCGGCAGAGAGCTTGGTCACACAGGAACGGCCCCCGGCGGTAGCACCGGGGGCCGTTCGTACGCCGGGTTCAGCGCACGCCCACCGCCGCGAGCGCCTTGCGCTGCCGCGAGGTCGGCTGGGCCGGGAAGTACAGGTAGCAGACGCCTCCGGTGCCGGAGACGACCTTGCCGGCGGCGTTGTACCGCTTGGTACGGAGCCAGATGTTCTCCCACTCGCGCCGCTTGTACACGCGCCGTACGGCCTCGTCGGTCTGCGAGGCCGGGTCGTTGGCGATCACGTCGCCGGCCGCGGTGAAGCCGATGACGGTCATCAGGTGGCCGGAGGTGCCGTAACCCGCTCCCGTGAGCTCCTCCTTGAGGAAGGACTGGGACGTTATGGCCGGGATGCCGGCCGCGATCAGCGTCTCCAGGTCGGTGAGGGAGCCGAGCCGGGTGACCACGCCCTGGAGCCCCTTGAAGGTGGCCGCGTAGGCGGCGTTGAACGGCCAGTTGCCGCAGCCCGCGTACTGGTAGTCGTAGGTGTACCGGGCGGCGTGGCAGACCTGCGGGTCGGCGTACGCCGGGTCGACCCAGGCCAGCTGCTCGGAGGAGAGCCGGCCACCCCAGTACTCGATGATCATCTGCGAGGAGGTGGGGCTGCACCAGGCCTCGCCGCCGTTGTCGTACTCGGGGTACTGGCCGACGTGGATCTCCTGCGAGTAGCGCGGCACGGTCAGTTCCTGGGCCAGACCGGGGACGGAGGCCGCGACGGTGAAGCGGTCGGGGACGTCGGAGCCCATCGCGCCGAGCCGCCAGACCGTGGGCGTGACCTTCGCGTCGGGCTTGCGGTAGAGGGTGAGCCGCAGGCGGTACGACTCCAGACGCAGGCCCGTGGCCGGATCGTCGATGGCGAAGGTGTCCGTCCAGATGCTGCTCTTGCCGTCGCCCTGGTCGTCGACCGAGGTCCGCCTGATGTCCTGGTCGCCGGCCGCCCAGCGGCCCATCACGTACCAGGGGGTGTCCGTGCCGTCGGAGTACGTGCCCTTCAGTTCGACCTGGATCCAGGTGCCGGCCGGAGTGCGCGCGTTCCAGGAGGCGATCGCCTCGGTGGCGGGGACGGCGAGGTCGTGGACGGGAGACGTCCAGGTCGCGTACTCCCAGGCGGCCGTCTTGCCGGTGTGCGGGTCTGTGTAGTCGACGGTGCCCGCGGGCGTGCCGATCACGAGCCCGGGGCGGGTGCCCGCGACGGCCCGGGTGCCCTTGGCGGCGCCCCCGCGCCAGTCGGCGTACGAGGTCCAGAAACGGTTGTCGACCGGGCGGGCCCGGACGGCTGTGTCGGTCACGGCGCTGCTCGCGGTGTCGGCGGACGCCGGGCCCGCGCTGCCGGCCACGGCGGCGGCGACCGCGGCGGCCAGGACGGTTCTACGGGACGGCTGTTCGGCTCTGCTCATGGGCGGAATGACCCCCAGGTGTTCGAGTCGGGGCAGGTCCAATGCACGGTTGTGCGCCAACTATGGAGCAGGCCGCATGCTCCTGCCAGCACTTCGGGCCATGCCACGCCCGGCAATATTGGTCTCCTCCACTGGCATGACCTGGCCGACTTAGACTGCACGGAGAAGAGCTGCCCCCGCCCCTGCTCCCTGCTCCCCCGAGGAACGGCCATCCGCGACCTCGCCTCCCGGCTCCGCCGACTGCCCCCGTCCTGCGGCCCGGTCCGCCTGATCGGCGTCGACGGACACGCCGGCTCCGGGAAGTCCACGTTCGCCGGCCGGTTGGCCCGTGAGCTGGGCGACGCGCCGGTGCTGCGCCTCGACGACATCGCCAGCCACGAGCAGCTGTTCGACTGGACCGGGCGGCTGCTGTCCCAGGTGATCGAACCGCTCGGCCGCGGGGAGCGCGCCCAGTACGCGCCCTACGACTGGCACACCCGCAGCTTCGGACCACCGCGCGCGCTGCCGCCGGCCCCGGTGGTTCTCGTCGAGGGCGTCGGTGCGGGCCGCCGGGCACTGCGTCCGCATCTTGCGCACCTGCTGTGGATGGAGTTGCCGCACGAGGAGGCCTGGGCGCGCGGGCGGTCGCGGGACGGGGAGGAGCAGCGGGAGTTCTGGTCCGGGTGGGTCCGGGCGGAACAAAGGCACTTCGCCGACGACCCCTCCCGGCCCTTCGCGGACCTTCTGGTACGGCAGCGCCAGGAGGGATATGAGGTGGTTCCGGGGCCTGCCGGGACCCTTGGCGCGGACCAGGATGTCACGTACGGTGACGGGCCATCCGCAATGTGCTGAACTCGTGAAGGGCCTTGCGGGAGAAGTTCCCGGAGTGCTTCAACTCGGCTTGACCGAGGGGCCGTACAGGTCTTACGTTCTGAATGTGCGGCCATTCGAAGCCGCCCGCAGACGCGAAGCCCCCGATTGTTCCCCCGTGATCGGGGGCTTCGTTCTGCCCTCTCTCCCCAATTCGGACGCCCCGAGGCACGATTCACTCACCCTCGGTCACCATGCGGGAGTCCGCCCCTCCGCTCCCACCTCGCCAAACGGCCAGTGCGGCACCCTACGGCGGGCGACACCACCGCAGGTACGATGCCCTCGGTGCGACCTACGGACGGCTGCTCTGCGCACCGTTGCAACTCCGGTCCGCGGCACAGCGGTTGGACCAAGCGGTCGACGGGCACCGGCCCGCCGGCCAACCAAACGGGGGCACGGTTTGTGGGGGACGTGATGGACTTCGGCACGCAGGGCCCCGAGGCCCCGGCCGACCTCGCCTGGCTGCGAGGGGTGGACGCCTACACGATGGGCGCCTATCCGCAGGCGGAGGAGGAGTTCCGCACCGCGGTGCGGATCGATCCCGGGATGGCCGACGGCTGGCTCGGACTGCACGCACTGCGCGTGGACACGACAACCGCGCTGCTGAGGATGTTCCGGCACCGGGACCGCTTCGGCGAACAGCGGACCCGGCACCGGCGCACCCTCAACTCCTGGTACTGGCTGGGCTGGTGGGTGCAGCCCGTGCTGGAGAGCCCGCGCGACCTGCTCCTCGCCCACGCCTCGCACTGGCTGGACGGCCGGCACGTCCCGGAGCTCGACCGGGCCCTCGCGGGGCTGCCGCCGGTCGACGCCGACCACCAGGTCCGCTTCCTGCACGCCTGCCGCGCCTATCTCGTCAAGGACTGGGAACAGCTCGTCCGCCACACCGACCCGCTGGTCAACGACCCCATGCTGGGCATCGAGGCGGGACTGTTCGGCGGTATGGCCCGGGTCCGCCTCGAGATGTTCGGACAGGCCGAACCGCTCCTGTCGGCGGCCCTGATGCGCTGTCGCAGCGAGCAGCCCCAGCGCAAGGAACTGCGCTATTGGCTGGCGCGGGCGCACGAGGGCACCGGCCGCAGCGCGGCCGCCCTGCCCCTGTACCGGGCCGTGCACCGCGTCGACCCGGCCTTCATGGACACCTCGGCCCGGCTCGCCGCGATCGCCGAGGGCGACGGGTACGACGACTCCACCGACCTCGCCGCGATCACGCTCACCGGGGCCGGGCAGGACATGATGGACGGTCCCGACGGGCTCGACCCGCTCTTCGGCACCGAAGGGCGCGACCTCAGGCTCACGGAGCCCGACCTCCTGCCGCCTTCCGGTCCGCTGCCGTCGGCCACCGACCCGACGGTGCGCGAGAAGGCCGTACCGTCGCCGTTGCTTCCCGCCGGGCCCACCGATCCCGCGTTACTCGAGGAGGCGCTCGCCGAGCTCGAGCGCATGGTGGGCCTGGAACCGGTGAAACGCCAGGTCAAGGCACTGTCCGCACAGTTGAACATGGCTCGGCTGCGCACCGGGCAGGGCCTGCCGGTGCAGCCGCCCAAGCGGCACTTCGTCTTCTCGGGTCCCTCCGGCACCGGCAAGACCACCGTGGCCCGTATCCTCGGCCGCGTCTTCTACGCCCTCGGACTCCTCGGCGGCGACCATCTCGTGGAGGCCCAGCGGGCCGACCTGGTCGGCGAGTACCTCGGCCAGACGGCCGTGAAGGCCAACGAGCTGATCGACTCCGCGCTCGGCGGTGTCCTCTTCGTCGACGAGGCCTACTCGCTGTCCAACTCCGGATACGGCAAGGGCGACGCGTACGGCGACGAGGCGCTCCAGGTGCTGCTGAAGCGCGCCGAGGACAACCGCGACCACCTGGTGGTGATCCTGGCCGGCTATCCGGAGGGCATGGACCGCCTGCTGGCCGCCAACCCCGGGCTGTCGTCCCGCTTCACCACCCGCGTCGACTTCCCGTCCTACCGTCCGCTCGAACTCACCTCCATCGGCGAGGTGTTGGCCACGGAGAACGGTGACGCGTGGGACGAGGAGGCGCTGGACGAGCTGCGGTCCATCGCGGGGCACGTGGTCGACCAGGGGTGGATCGACGAGCTGGGGAACGGGCGTTTCCTGCGGACGCTGTACGAGAAGAGCTGCGCGTACCGGGATCTGCGGTTGTCGACGTATCCCGGGATGCTGACGCGGGACGATCTCGCGACGCTGCGGCTGCCGGATCTGATGCAGGCGTACGGAGAGGTGCTGTCGGGGCGGGGGCCGCAGGATCCGTCGCCCATGTGACGGACTGAGCGGGTGTCCGGTGCCGGTGCGGGCGGGGTGGACCGCGCAGCCCCGCGCCGACGGGGTGCCGCTGCGCCCACCCTCTCCCACTCTCGGCTTCGCTCGAGCGGGGCCCCCATCGCCCCCGCGGCACGACTGCCCGCAGCGGCGGCCCGCCTCAGCTCGCCAGTGCCTCCTCCGGCTCGCCGCTCGCGCGGGGCTCCGCGACCCGTACCTCCGGCACCTCCCGGTGCGCCGGGTCCCGTACCTCGCCGACCAGCAGCTCCAGTACGTCCTCCAGCGCGACGAGCCCCAGCACCTTGCCGGACGCGTCCGCCACCTGGGCGAGGTGCGTCGCGGCCCGGCGCATGACCGTGAGCGCGTCGTCGAGCGGCAGTTCGGACCTGAGCGTGGTCATCGGCCGCCACACCTGCTGCGGCACCGCCCGCTGGGAGTCCTCCAGGTCGAGTACGTCCTTCACGTGCAGGTAGCCCATGAAGGCGCCGGTCTCCGCCGCCACCGGGAAGCGGGAGTAGCCGGTGTGCCCGGTGAGTTCGACGATCTGGCCCGGGGTGACCGAGGGGCTGACCGTCACCAGCGACTCGCGCGTCAGGAGCACGTCCGTGACCGGGCGGGAGCCCAGCTCCAGGGCGTCCTCCAGGCGCTCCTGCTCCTCCGGGTCGAGCAGGCCGGCCTGTCCGGAGTCCTCCACCAGCCGGTTGAGCTGTTCGCTGGTGAAGACGGCCTCGATCTCGTCCTTGGGCTCGACGCCGAAGAGCCGCAGGATGCCCCCGGCGCAGGCGCCGAGGGCCACGGTGATCGGCCTGCAGAGGCGGGCGAAGGTGACCAGGCCGGGGCTGAGCCACAGCGCGGCCTTCTCCGGAGCCGCCATCGCGAGGTTCTTCGGGACCATCTCGCCGATGACGAGGTGGAAGAAGACGACCGCGGCGAGCGCGATGACGTAGCCGAGCGGGTGGATCATGCCGTGCGGCAGGTGGACCCACTCGAAGAGGGGCTCCAGCAGGCGCGCGACCGTCGGTTCGGCGACCGCGCCCAGCGTCAGCGAGCAGACGGTGATGCCGAACTGGGCGGCCGCCATCATCTGCGGCAGCCGCTCCAGCCCGTACAGCACCTGGCGGGCCCGGGTGGTGCCGAGCGGTTCGATCTGGCTGCGGCGCACGGAGACGAGCGCGAACTCGGCGCCGACGAAGAAGCCGTTGGCGAGCACGAGCAACGCGGCGAACAGGAGTTGGAGCACGGTCATCGGACGGCCTCCAGCACGGCGGGCGCCGTCCGCACCAGGCGGACCCGCTCGGCGCGGTAGTGCCCGACCTGGCGCACGGACAGGCGCCAGCCGGGCAGTTCGGTCTTGTCGCCGACGGCCGGGATGCGGCCGAGCAGGTCGGCGACGAGGCCGGCGACGGTCTCGTACGGCCCCTCGGGCACATCCAGGCCGATGCGCTGGAGGATGTCGACGCGGCAGCTGCCGTCGGCCTCCCAGGCGGGCCTGCCGTCCTCAGGCGGGGCGGCGGCGAGTTCCGGCAGGTCCTGACCGTCGTGCTCGTCGCGGACCTCGCCGACGATCTCCTCGACGATGTCCTCCAGCGTGACGACGCCGGCCGTGCCGCCGTACTCGTCGACGACGACGGCTATGGGCTGTTCGTTGCGCAGCTGTGCGAGCAGGGGCTGCACGGGCAGGGTCTCGGGCACGAGCAGGGCCGGCCGGGCGATGTGCCCCACCGGGGTGCGCAACCGGTCGGACACGGGGACGGCCAGGGCGTCCTTGAGGTGCGCCATGCCGACGATCTCGTCGATCTTCTCGCGGTAGACGGGGAAGCGGGACAGGCCGGTGGCGCGGGTCAGGTTGACCACGTCCTCGGCGGTGGCCGACGACTGCAGGGCGCTGACCTTCACTCGCGGGGTCATCACGTGCTGCGCGGTCAGTTCGGCCAGCGACAGTGTCCGTACGAAGAGGTCCGCGGTGTCCTGCTCCAGGGCACCGGCCCGCGCGGAGTGCCGGGCCAGGGAGACGAGTTCGCCGGGGGTGCGGGCGGAGGCCAGCTCCTCGGCGGGCTCGACGCCCATCGCGCGGACCAGGCGGTTGGCGACCGCGTTCAGGGCGGCGATCACCGGGTGGAACAGGCGGGCGAAGGCGTGCTGCGGGCCGGCGACGAAGCGCGCGACCTGCAACGGCTTGGACACCGCCCAGTTCTTGGGCACCAGTTCGCCGATCACCATCTGCACGGCCGAGGCCAGCAGCATGCCGACGACCACGGCGACACCGGAGACGGCGCCCTCGGGGACGCCGGTCGCGGTGATGGGGCCGTTCAGCAGCTCCGCGAGCGCCGGCTCGGCGAGCATGCCGACGACGAGCGAGGTGATGGTGATGCCGAGCTGGGTGCCGGAGAGCTGGAAGGACAGCTCCTTGAGGGACTCGACGACCGTACGGGCCCGTCGGTCTCCTTCGGCTGCGGCCTTCTCGGCGTCCGTGGCCTCGACCGTCACCAGGCCGAACTCGGCCGCGACGAAGAATCCGTTGGCGAGAATCAGCAGGAACGCGGCTCCGAGGAGCAGCAGGGGGGTGGTCATGATGCCGCCGCCTCCGCGTACGCGCGGTCTGTGAGGTCACAGGCCGCGGTATGTCGGCAGGGGGCGGCGCAGGTACTACAGGACGATCCGTCCATCGCCGGAGAGGGTCACTCCTCGCGTAGCAGGAACCCCTGTACGCCGGGCGGCGCGCAGGGGCGGAGGCGCAGCGAAAAACGCCTCCGCCAACAGATTAATCAAGACATGGGCATGTGCGGCAGGGTGGACGGCTCCGAGTCAGCCCTGATCTTCCTCGGGGCGGGCTGCGGAGCGGGCCTCGGCGAGCGCCCGCAGGGTGCGCGCGTCGGCGATGGCACGCTGCTTGGCGATGCCCGGCTGGATGCCGAGCGCGGGCAGGCTGGTGCCGTCGCTGAGGTTGAGGAAGACCCAGGGGTCGCCGGGCCGGAGGTTCACCTGGATGATCTCGGCCCAGTCCAGGCGGCGCTTACTGGCGATGTTGACGACGGTGACGCCGGACTCGTCGGCGACGACCTTCGGCCGCGCCAGCAGGAGCAGCACGCCGAACAGGAGCGCGCCGGTGAAGACGAAGCTGAGGCGCTCGCCGGAACTGAGCTGCTCCAGCAGTATGGCGACCGTCGTGATCACCACGAAGATCGCGAGGCCGGCTGTCAGCAGCACGGCACGGGTGCGCCCTGGCCGGAACGTGATGGGGAGAGCGGGCAGTTCGGACATTCTGACTGCGCCTCTCAGAGACGGCAGGCGTGGATGGCCGTGGTCAGGATGGCCCGGGCGCCGATGTCGTACAGGTCGTCCATGATCCGCTGGGCTTCCTTGGAGGGGACCATCGCACGGACGGCGACCCAGCCCTCGTTGTGCAGGGGGGAGACCGTCGGGGACTCCAGGCCCGGCGTCAGCGCGACGGCCTTCTCGAGCTGCTCGACGCGGCAGTCGTAGTCCATCATCACGTACGTCCGGGCCACGAGGACGCCCTGGAGGCGGCGCAGGAACTGCTGCACCTTCGGCTCGACCGTCTCGTCGGCCTCCGCGCCGGTACGGCGGATGACGACGGCCTCGGACTTCATGATCGGCTCGCCGATGACCTCCAGGCCCGCGTTGCGCAGCGAGGTGCCGGTCTCGACGACGTCCGCGATGACCTCGGCGACGCCCAGCTCTATGGCCGTCTCGACGGCGCCGTCGAGGTGGACGACGGAGGCGTCGATGCCGTGGTCGGCGAGGTGCTTGGCGACGATCCCCTCGTAGGAGGTGGCGACCGTCATGCCGTTCAGGTCCTTCACGCCGCTCGCCGTGCCCGGCTTGGTGGCGTAGCGGAAGGTGGAGCGGGCGAAGCCGAGGGGGAGGATCTCCTCGGCGTGGGCGCCGGAGTCGATCAGCAGGTCGCGGCCGGTGATGCCGATGTCGAGCTTGCCGGAGGAGACGTAGATCGCGATGTCGCGGGGGCGGAGGTAGAAGAACTCGACCTCGTTCTCCGGGTCGACGATCCGCAGTTCCTTGGACTCTCGGCGCTGCTGGTATCCGGCCTCATGCAGCATCTCCGCCGCAGGTCCTGACAGGGAACCCTTGTTGGGGACGGCGATGCGCAGCATGAGGTCGGCTTCCTTCGTTCGTGCGTGGGTGGTGTGCGGGTGGGTGGTGCGGCTCAGAGATGGGCGTAGACGTCGTCCAGGGAGATGCCGCGGGCGACCATCATCACCTGGACGTGGTACAGCAGCTGCGAGATCTCCTCGGCAGCCGCCTCCTTGCCCTCGTACTCGGCGGCCATCCAGACTTCGGCGGCCTCCTCGACGACCTTCTTGCCGATGGCATGGACACCCTTGCCGACCAGCTCCGCGGTGCGGGAGGTGGCGGGGTCGCCGTTTGCGGCCTTGTGCTGGAGCTCGTTGAAGAGCTCCTCGAACGTCTTATTGGACATGGTGGCGCCCACTTTACGCGTAGTGCCGCCCGCCCTAGCGCCACGGTTCGGATACTGAGCGGAGGGTGGCCGCCGTGGCCACCGCCGCCGTCACCGCCTCGTGCCCCTTGTCCTCGCTGGAGCCCTCGATGCCGGCCCGGTCCAGGGCCTGCTCCTCGGTGTCGCAGGTGAGGACGCCGAAGCCGACGGGGACACCGGTGTCGACGGAGACCTGGGTGAGGCCCTGGGTGACGCCCTGGCACACGAACTCGAAGTGGGGGGTGCCACCGCGGATGACGACGCCGAGGGCGACGATCGCGTCGTAGCCGCGGCCCGCGAGGACCTTGGCGACGACCGGGAGCTCCCAGCTGCCGGGGACCCGGAGTAGGGTCGGCTCGTCGATCCCCAGGTCGTGCAGGGCCCGCAGGGCGCCGTCCACCAGGCCGTCCATCACCTTTTCGTGCCACTGTGCCGCGATGACGGCGACCCGCAGGTCTCCGACGTTGCGTACCGACAGTTCCGGTGCACCCTTGCCGCTCACGTGTTTCGCGTCTCCTCGTGGTTTCTGCTTACTGGTTGCCGCAGGTGGACACGGGGGTCGTGTCCAGCCAGGGCAGGTCGTGCCCCATCCGGTCCCGCTTGGTGCGCAGGTAGCGGAGGTTGTGTTCGCCCGCCTGTACCGGCATCGGCTCGCGGCCGGTGACCTTGAGGCCGTGGCGGACGAGCGCGTCGGTCTTGTCGGGGTTGTTCGTCATCAGGCGCAGGGTGCGGACGCCGAGGTCCTGAAGGATCTGCGCGCCGGCGCCGTAGTCCCGGGCGTCGGCGGGCAGACCGAGCTCCAGGTTGGCGTCGAGGGTGTCGTGGCCCTGCTCCTGGAGCTCGTACGCGCGCAGCTTGGACAGCAGGCCGATGCCGCGGCCTTCGTGGCCGCGCAGGTAGACCACCACTCCCCTGCCCTCGGTCTGGATGCGCTCGAGGGAGGCGTCCAGCTGGGGGCCGCAGTCGCAGCGCGCGGAGCCGAAGATATCGCCGGTGAGGCACTCGGAGTGGACGCGGACGAGGACGTCCTCGCCGTCGCCGATCTCGCCGTGGACGAGGGCGACGTGTTCGACGCCGTCGACGGTGGAGCGGTAGCCGTACGCGGTGAAGGTGCCGTGGACGGTGGGGAGTCGGGTCTCGGCCTCGCGGCGGACGGTGGGTTCGGAGCTGCGGCGGTAGGCGATCAGGTCCTCGATGGAGATGATCGTCAGGCCGTGCTTGCGGGCGAAGGGGATCAGCTCGGGCAGGCGCAGCATGCGGCCGTCCTCGCCGGCGATCTCGACGATCGCGCCGGCCGGACGCAGACCCGCGAGGCGGGCGAGGTCGACGGCGGCCTCGGTGTGGCCGTTGCGGACGAGCACGCCGCCGGGCTTGGCGCGGAGCGGGAAGACGTGGCCGGGGCGGACGAGGTCCGTGGGCTCCGCCGTACCGCTCGCGAGCAGCTGAAGCGTGGTCGCACGGTCGGAGGCCGAGATGCCGGTGCTCACACCGTGGGCGGCGGAGGCGTCCACGGAGACGGTGAAAGCGGTTTTCATCGACTCGGTGTTGTCGTCGACCATCTGCGGGAGCCGGAGCCGCTCCAGTTCGTCGCCCTCCATGGGGGCGCAGATCAGGCCGCGGCACTCGCTCATCATGAAGGCGACGATCTCGGGGGTCGCCTTCTCTGCGGCGATGACGAGGTCGCCCTCGTTCTCCCGGTCCTCGTCGTCCACGACCACGATCGGGCGGCCGGCCGCGATGTCCGCGATGGCCTGCTCGATCGGGTCGAGCGCGAAGTCCTCGAAACCGTCGGTGCTGTACAGGATCGGTGCCGCGCTCATGCCGGCGCTCCTTCCAGGGCGGGCTGCGGGCCCTTGCGGGAGCGCAGCCACCAGTCGCGCATGCCCCACAGGACGAGCGCGCCGTAGATGACGTAGACGAAGCCGGAGAAGGCGTAGCCGTTGGCGAAGTTCAGCGGGACGCCGACCAGGTCGACCAGCAGCCAGGCGAACCAGAACTCGACCATGCCGCGGGCCTGCGCGTACATGGCGACGACGGTGCCGACGAAGATGTAGGCGTCCGGCCAGGGGTCCCAGGACAGGGTGGGGTAGGCCTTGAAGAGGAGGGCCACCGCGACGGTGCCGACGGCGGCGGCGCCGACCATCGCCCCGCGCTCGCGCCAGCTGGCGAACCGCGGGGTGATCTGGCCGTCGCCACCGTCTTCGGCCCGGCCCTTGAGGCGGTTCCACTGCCACCAGCCGTACGCGGCGACGACCATGACGACGGCCTGCTTGCCCGCGCTGCCCGTCAGGTGGCCGAAGAAGGCCCCGAAGAGGACGAGGCCGGACAGGAACTGGACGGGCCAGCTCCATATGGAGCGGCGCCAGCCGAGGGCGAGGGCGACCAGGCCGAGGATGTTGCCGACCATGTCCGACCACAGGATGTGCTGGTCGAAGAGGACGAACGCCTCGGTGTTCAGCCAGTTCACTGCGTGGCCCCCTGACTGCCCATCAGCCGCTCGACGTACTTGGCGATGACGTCGACCTCGAGGTTGACCGGGTCGCCGGGCTGCTTGCGGCCGAGCGTGGTCAGGTCGAGGGTGGTGGGGATGAGGCTCACCGTGAAGTAGTCGGGGCCGGCGTCGACGACGGTGAGGCTGATGCCGTCGACGGTGATGGAGCCCTTCTCGACGACGTAGCGCGTGAGGTCCGCGGGGAGGGAGACCTTCACGATCTCCCAGTGCTCGGACGGCTTGCGCTCCAGCACCTGGCCGGTTCCGTCGACGTGACCCTGCACGATGTGGCCGCCGAGACGGGCGCCGAGGGCCATGGGGCGTTCGAGGTTGACGCGGGAGCCGACGGCGAGGGCACCGAGGCTGGAGCGGTTCAGGGTCTCGGCCATCACATCGGCCGTGAACCAGTCGCCCTCGTGCTCGACGACGGTCAGACAGACGCCGTTGACGGCGATGGAGTCGCCGTGCTTCGCACCCTCGGTGACGACGGGGCCCCGCAGCCGGAAGCGGGAGGCGTCGCCGAGGTTCTCGACGGCGGTGACCTCACCCAGCTCTTCGACGATTCCGGTGAACACTTCCCGGGTCCTCCTGCCTCTTCGGGCACGGACTCCGGGGCTGTCGATGACGACAGAATGTACGAGCGGAACACCGGGGGCGACGCCGGACAGGGCTCGCCCGAAGGACGAACCGGTTCGGCGGCGCGCACGAATGCCCGCCCGCCGCGCACTGCCTCCCATCCGGACTTTAACCGTCGGTCCAGGAATTTCACCTGGTCAACCGGCCGCTGGAAGCGACCGGGTCGCGGACTGTAACCGCCGGTTCGGACTTTCACCGACCCCGGAGTGCGCTGCTTCTGGTACAGAGCCAGTGTGCCACGCCTGATCGACGTCCATACGGGCGAACCGTGTGGGGTGGCTCACAGAGTGTGTCGATGGACTTCCCGGGCCGGCCATGACGCCTCAATCCCCTCGCACGTTCCGGGCCTTGACTCTTTGACCTTGGGGCCCCCGACACCTTGACGCAATGGTCTAGTCCTTTTTAGGGTCACCTTGCGTGGACACCCGTACAGACGGGCCCGGCGGCGGTGACGACGGCCCTTGCCCGCCGCCGGGCCTCCCGCGCTCCGGCGGGGCCGTTCTGGCAGGCTGAAGCTTGACGAGCGCGCCCGCCGACGAGTTCGAGCGTCACCGCCCCCCGCCCACGTCACCGATCTTTGCCTCAACCGGCTCACCTCGGCCCGTCCGGCGTGAGCGGCGGTACGTCGGGGCCTGGCTGCCGGAGCCGGTCGTCACCTCCGACGGAGCGCTCGGCCCCAGAACCCGTGTTGCGGGAGGCCTTCGGATACGCGGGAGATCGCGGACGAGCTCGACCTCACCGAGACCAACTGCCGTCAGCTGTACCGGTGGGCGTCCGGCAGGTGAACGAGCCACGGCCCCGTTTCGAGCCGGCCCCCGAGCGGCAGCGGGAGCTGGTCGTGTGCGGGACGGGATGATCACGCAGGTGCGGGCCGTGCCGAACCCCGACAAGCTGGAAATGCGTACGTCGTCAGCTCACGAGGCCGTGGCCGACTGTCACTTCGGCGAGGGCTGTCCGGTCTCAGCTGGCGAGGGGCGCTCCATCCGGGAGCGTCCGGTGCCAGAAGGGGCTGAACAGCATGACCATGATCCTGGTGACCGGCGGTACCGGAACGCTCGGCCGGCTCGTCACCGAGCGGCTGCGTGCGGACGGGCACAAGGTGCGGGTGCTCAGCCGGCACGCGAAGCCGTACGCCGTCGATCTGCGTGAGGGCGGCGCCGGACTGGACGCGGCCGTCGCGGGCGTGGACACGATCGTGCACTGCGCGAGCACACCGCGCGGCGGTGACGAGCGGGCGGCGAAGCACCTGATCGGGGCGGCGCGGCGGGCGGGGGTGGGCCACCTCGTCTACATCTCGATCGTCGGGGTGGACCGGGTGCCGTTCGGCTACTACCGGACCAAGCTCGCCGTGGAACAGCAGGTCGAGGCGTCGGGGATCGGCTGGACCGTGCTGCGGACCACGCAGTTCCACGATCTGCTGGCGCAGGTGTTC
Source organism: Streptomyces sp. NPDC058678 (assembly GCF_042714835.1). Lineage (NCBI taxonomy): Bacteria > Bacillati > Actinomycetota > Actinomycetes > Kitasatosporales > Streptomycetaceae > Streptomyces > Streptomyces sp. NPDC058678. The sequence goes on from NZ_JBHXSG010000024.1 coordinate 84,570, forward strand.
CGGGTACTGGCCAAGTCGCCGGTCGTGCCGCTGCCGGCGGGTGTCCGGGACCAGCCGATCGAGGTGGCCGAAGTGGCGGACAGGCTGGCCGGGTTGGCGGTGGACGCGCCCGCGGGACGGGTCGACGACATGGGCGGGCCCGAGGTGCGGTCGTTCGAGTCGCTGGCCCGCGCGTACCTGAAGGCGACGGGTCGGAGGCGGGCGGTGGTGAACGTGCCGCTCACGGGCAAGGCGTACCGGGAGTTCCGGGCGGGCGGTCACCTGACGCCGGAACGGGCGGTGGGCGAGGCGACGTTCGAGGACTACCTGGCTCGGCGGGGTTAGCCGCTCCTCCGGGGCGCGAACAGCTCGTCCTGCGCCCGGTCCCGCGCCGTGAGCAGCGCCCCGCGCAGCACCGCGCCCCCGCCCAGGGCGCTGGGCCGCACCTCCGTCGGCAGAGGGGACAACCGAGCGAGACGTTCCTGGACACGGCGCGCCAGAATCTCACCGCCCGCCCGACCGACCTCCCCCGCCAGCACCACGCAGCCCGGATCCAGTACGGCGACGACGGCGGCGGCACCGAGGGCGACCCTGTCGGCGAGGGCGTCGAGGAAGCGGTCGGCGGCGGAGGCGGGGGCAGGGTGCGGCGCGGTGCGGCCATGCTCCGCGCGGCCGTTCCGGCCACGATCGCCGGCAGGATCGGTGTGCGGCCCGGCTTGGCCGCCTCGGGTGGGGGCGTGCCGGCCGCCACCGGAGGCGGCCGGCGGCTCGGCATGGCCACCCTCCGTGAAAACTCCACCGGGTGCCCGTGTCGCCGTGGCCGCCGGTCGGTCCACCGGGCTGTCCGTTGCCGTCGGCCCCTCCGCCACCGCCCCGTCCACCCCGGCCGTAACACCCTCCACCGCCGCGCGGACCAGTGCCGCCGCCCGTGGCTCGTGTGCGGCGGACCGGGCCGTCACGCCGTACTCCGTCGCGAGGTCGGCCACCGCGTCGGCGCCCGCGAGGGAGTGGAAGCCTCCGTCGCAGCCGGTCGCCGACGGCAGGCCGGTCGTGCCCGGCACGGGCAGGAAGCCGATCTCGCCCGCGCCGCCGGAGGCTCCCCGGCGCAGTGTTCCGTCGAGGACGACCGCGGCGCCGATGCCCATGCCGAGCCAGAGCAGCACGAAGGTGTCCCGGTCGCGGGCGGCGCCGTCGCGTTGCTCGGCGAGGGCGGCGAGATTGGTCTCGTTCTCGACGCTGACCGTGGCCCGGGGGAAGCTCTCCTGCAGCGCGGCGATCAGCCGACGGTGCCATTCGGGCAGGCCCGAGGAGTCGTGGAGGTCGCCGCTCGCGGGGTCGATCAGCCCGGGTGCGCCGATGCCGAGGGTGTGCAGCCGGTCGGCGCCGGCCTCCTTCGCCACCCGCTCGACGAGGGTGACCGCCTGTTCCACCGCGGACCCGGTGCCCGTGTCGTCGCGTATCGGCACGGACGCCTCGGCGAGCACCCGGCCGAGGAGGTCGGAGACGAGGACCGCGACTCCCTCGGTACGGACGTCGAGGGCCGCCAGATGGGCGCGGTCGGCGACGATGCCGTACAGCTTGGCGTTCGGCCCTCGCCGCTGCTCGCCCGACTCCCCGACCACCGTGATCAGACCGGAGTCGGTGAGGCGTTCGACGAGGTCGGCGACGGACGGCCGGGACAGGCCGGTGAGCTTCTTCAGCTGCCCTGCCGTCAACGGGCCCTCCTGCTGGAGCAGACGCAGGGCGAGTCTGTCGTTGATGGCCCGGGCGGTGCTCGGGGATGCGGGCATGCCGGGATCCTTCCAGATCGGCGGGGCCGTGCAGCGGGGCCGGTTGGCCGCTATCTATCAGGCAGGGTTCCTGATAGTTTACGCGGTCGTCGGGCGGGGACCGAAACCCTGGAGGGGCCGGAGAATGAGTGAAGTGGTCTACGACCAAGTCGAGGTGAGGCGGGCCCGGTACGCCGTGGCCGCCGTGTTCGCGGTGCACGGGGCCGTGACGGGCTCGTTCGCGACCCGGGTGCCGTGGATCCAGGACCATGCGTCGGTGAGCGCGGGGCAACTGGGCCTCGCCCTGGCCTTCCCCGCGCTCGGCGCGTCCGTGGCGATGCCGCTCGCGGGCAGAATCAGCCACCGCTTCGGCGCCCGGAACGCCCTGCGCGGCCTGATCGCCCTGTGGAGCCTGTCCCTCGTCCTGCCGTCCCTCGCCCCGAACCTCCTCACCCTCTGCCTGGCCCTGTTCGTCTACGGCGCGACCGCGGGCATGGCGGACGTGGCGATGAACGCGCTCGGCGTCGAGGTCGAGAACCGCCTGGGCCGGTCGATCATGTCCGGCCTGCACGGCCTGTGGAGCGCGGGCGCCCTGATCGGGTCGGCGGCCGGCACCCTCGCCGCGCATCTCGGAGCGGACGCCCGGCTGCACCACGTGCTGGCGGCCGGGGTCCTGACCGTGCTCGGCGTCGCCGCGTGCGCGTGGGTGCTGGACCTCCAGCCGGCCGAGGACGCGGAGCCGCCGCCCCGGTTCGCGCTGCCGCCCCGGTCGGCGCTGCTCATCGGCGCGGTCGGGTTCTGCGCGGTGTTCGCGGAGGGCGCGAGCCTGGACTGGTCGGCGGTGTACCTGCGCGACCGGCTGGAGGCCTCGGCGGGGCTGGCGGCCGCGTGCACCACGGGCTTCACGCTCACCATGGCGCTCGCCCGGCTCGTGGGCGACAAGGTGGTGGACAGGTACGGCTCCGTGCGCACGGTGCGCGTCGGCGGAGTCCTCGCCGCCGCCGGCGGGCTGCTCATCGTCGTCGCGGGTCATCCGGCCGTGGCGATGGGCGGGTTCGCGCTGATGGGTCTCGGTATCGCCGTCGTCGTACCGCTGTGCTTCGCCGCGGCGGGCCGCAGCGGGCCGAACCCCAGCCTGGCCATCGCCGGGGTCGCGACGATCACGTACACCTCGGGGCTGGTCGCGCCGAGCGCGATCGGCGGAATCGCCCAGGCGACCAGCCTGACGGTGTCGTTCGGTCTGGTGACGGTCCTGGCGTGCGGGCTCGTGCTCTTCGCGGGCGTGCTGCGTGCGGGCGACCGGGACCGGCCGAAGGTCGGTCGGCGGGCCGCCTCGGTTCCCGGCCCGCGGCCCTGAAACCGTCGCCCCGGGGCTCGGGCCGCGAGGTCCACGCGGCCGGCCGCACCAGCGCCCGTACGCCGGGCCGGTGGTGCCGAGGCGCTCCAGCCGGAGATGGACGGCTACCTACCGGTCCGTGCGACCGGGCCTCGTAGCTGATCAGCAACGTGCGAAAGTGGACCGCGACCGGCATCAGTCGGCCCTGCGACAGGGTGGGGGCGTGGGCAGCTCCTTGCCCCGGGCGCGGGCCCTCCTCAGCGCGCCAGGTCGTAGGCGTACGACGGCGTGAACGTCCCCGGCGCCCCCTTGCAGCCGTCCGACTCCCCCGGCAGCTTCACCCACAGGTAGCCGTCGATCCGCGCCTCTCCGGTGTTCAGGGTGGGCGTCCGGCCCAGTTTGCGGCCGGCCGGGTCGCACCACTCGCCGTCGGCCGGGGCGCCGTTGCCGTTGCGGCTGGTGTCGATGACGGCGCCGAGGCCGGACGGGCCGCCCAGGGCGTCGAGGATCTGCCGGTCGTAGGCGATCTCGTCGGCCGTGCGGTGGAAGTTGGAGACGTTGCTGAAGATGCCGTCGGAGGAGGCGGCCGAGGCGGCGCCGGCCTGCCGCAGTCGGCCGGCCTGCTTCGCTGCGTCGTTCCAGCCGGAGTGGCCGGCGTCGTAGTAGACCCGTGCCTTGGGGTTGGCGGCCTTGAGGACGCGGCCCGCGCGCGCCAGCGAGGCGAAGCGGCGGTCGCGTTCACCCGACGAGAGGCACTCGGCCTGGGCGACCGAGTCCGGCTCCAGGATCACGATGACCTCGTCGGAGCCGAGCCCGGCGGCGAAGGCGTCGATCCAGTCGTCGTAGGCGTCGAGGTCGGGGGCACCGCCTTGCGAGGCGCCGCCGCAGTCGCGACCGGGGATGGCGTACGGCACGACGACGGGGACCTGGCCCTGCGCTCCGCCGCCGGAGGTGACCGCGCGGACCCGGCTGGTGATGGTCGACGGCGTGAAGTCGGCGAACCAGACCGCCGCGGGCTGCTCGGCTATGCGGGACTCTATGACCGCGTGGCGTGGGTCGCCGCTGTGGGCACGGACCCAGTCGAGCACCTGGGACTCGGGGTAGCGGTAGAGCCGGGTGGAGGTGGCGGGAGACTGCCGCTTCGCCGCCGTCTCCGTCTTCGTGCGGGACGGCGTGGGACTGGCCTTCTTCTTCGCGGACGGCGAGGCGGAGCCGCTCGCGCCGGGCGAGGCGGACGGCGTCGGGACGGCGGGCAGCGGCGCGAGGTACGGCGAGCTGGTCACCTCGGGCCTCGCCTGGTCGGAGTCGGGCCGGTCCTCGAGGGCGGACAGCATTCCGGTCGCGGTGCCTATCGCGACCACCACGGAGGCCGCCGCGACCATGGCGCCCCGCCGCGCGGTCCGCCTGCGCTCGGCCCGGCGCGCGGCCAGACGCTGCGCACGTAGGCCTGACACAGTGCAGCTCCCCCCTGTCGCTCTCCCCCGCGGCAGGCGCGTTCCCCCGTTCTGGGGAAGCGTCGGGCCTGCCGGTACCCGGGCCAGCCTAAAGCTGCGACTCTGCCCACATGGTGCAATGCGAACAAGTCACCACCCCCGTCGAGCGGCTCACTCCTCCCGTCGACCGGATCGTCACTCCCGTGGACGACGTCATCTCCCGTATGCGCGCGCTCGACGCGACCCTTCCGGCGCGTGACGGCCTCGCCGTCTTCAACCGCGTCTACCTCGCTGTCACCGAGGCGGTCGACCGGCGCATCGACAGCGGGCAGTTGGGGGACGCGCGGGCCGCGATCACGCTGGACGTGCGGTTCGCGGAGCGCTACCTGGACGCCGTCGAGGCGGTGGCCGACGAGCGGCGCCCGCCGGCCTGCTGGCGGCCCCTGTTCCAGTTCCGCCGCCACCCCGGCGTACGCCCGTTGCAGTTCGCCCTCGCGGGCATCAATGCGCACATCGGGCACGACCTGGCGCTCGCCGTCGTGGACACCTGTCGTACGCTCGGCTGCGAACCCGCCGACGTGGAGGACGAGTTCGACCGCGTGGGCGATCTCCTCGTCTCGCTGGAGGAGCGCATCCGCGAAGAGCTGATGCCGGGCCCCGACCTTTTCCAGATCGCCGACCCGCTCACTCATCTGCTCGGCGCATGGAGTCTGGAGCGCGCCCGGGAGGCGACGTGGACCGCGGCGCGGGCCCTGTGGGTGCTGCGCCGGCTGCCCGACGTCGCCGAGGAGTTCACCGAACGCCTGGACGCGGCGGTGGGCCTGGCGGGACGCATGCTCCTCACCCCGATCCCCGACCGGTGATCCAGGGCCTGTCCGGCGGATCAAGTCGCAGGAAATCCGCGGCGCCTCATCGACGCAGGTGAGCGGGGCCTGGTGCGTCGAGCTGCAAGGCGGAGGAGGGCGTCGACGCGATGGGGGCCCCCGCTCGAGCGAAGTCGAGAGTGGAGGAGTCGGCAACCGACGACAACGCCGCAGATCGGCGTGCCAGTCCCCGCGTCTGCGGCATGATCCGCCGGACAGGCCCTAGTCCTCCGGGAGTTCCACGGGCGCGATGTCGTCGTACACGTCCCCCGGTCCGGGGTTCGTGGCGTCGGTCGCCCCGCCGAAGTGGTGCATGACGCCCCACACCGCGTTCAGCGCGGTCTGCACGGCACCCTCGGCCCAGCCGGCCGTCCAGGAGATGTCGTCCCCGGCGAGGAAGATGCCCCGCTTGTCCTCGGGCAGCCGGTCCTGCATGAAGTGGGTGAACAGGCGCCGCTGGTAGCGGTAGTGGCCGGGCAGGTTGGCCTTGAACGCGCCCATGAAGTAGGGCTCGTTCTCCCAGGAGACCGTCACCGGGTTGCCAATGACGTGCTTCCTGATGTCGACCTTCGGGTAGATCTCGCCGAGCGACTTCAGCATGACCTCCATCCGCTCGTTGGCGGACAGCGGCAGCCACTTCAGGCTGTCGTCGCACCAGGTGTACGACAGACAGATCACGGCGGGCCGGTCCGGACCGTCGTCCAGCAGGTAGGTCCCGCGGGTCATCCGGTCGGTGAGGGTCATCGACATGACGTCCCGGCCGGTCTGCTCGTCCTTGTCCAGCCAGAACGGCCGGTCGACGGGCACGAAGAGCTTGCTCGACTCCATGTAGTGGGTCCGCTCGATCGCCGTCCAGTGGTCGATCGGGAAGAGCGAGTCGTCGCAGGCGATCTTCGACAGCAGCATCCAGGACTGGGCGGTGAAGATCGCCGCCTGGAAGGTGCGGATGTCGCCGCCCGCGTCCGTCACGGTGATCCGGTTGCCCGCGGTGCGGTGCAGCCGCGTCACGGCCGGGCGGGGCTCGCCGCCCTCGTGGAGACTCGCGAGCGAGGTGCCGTACGGCCAGTGGACGATCTTCTCCGGCTCGCGCTCCCACAGGCGCAGCGGCAGCTGCTGGGAGCCTCCGACGATGCCGCGGTGGTGGTCGTCGGCCTCGGTGTAGACCACGCGGAGGATTTCGAGGATGGAGTTGGGGAAGTCCGTGTCCCAGCCTCCCGTCCCGAAGCCGACCTGGCCGAAGATCTCGCGGTGCCGGAAGGACCTGAAGGCCTCGGAGTCGCAGAGGAAACCGTAGAAGGTCTGGTTGTCGAGCCTCTCGACGAGCTGGGCCCAGATCTCACGGATGCGCGGCACGTCACGCTCGCGCATGGCCTGGTTCATGTCGGAGAAGTCGGCGCCCTCTTCGAGGCACTTGTTCCAGGCGGCGGCGACGTCCCGGTACACCTGGGGCAGGTCGTCGACCGTCTCGGCGTAGTGCGACTCGCCTTTGAGGTCGACGACGGTCGAAGGCGTCGTCTCCGCTAGGGGGTTGGGGAAGGGCCGGGTCTCCAGGCCCACCAGGTCGATGTAGTGCTGCAGGGCCGTGGAGGAGGGCGGGAAGCGCATCGCGCCCATCTCGGCGGTGAGGGAGGGGTCGCAGCCGTCGAAGCCGACGGTCCGCAGCCGGCCGCCGATCCGGTCGGCCTCGTAGACGACGGGCTTGAGCCCCATCTTCATCAGCTCGTACGCGGCCACGATGCCGGACAGCCCGCCGCCGATGACCGCGACCTCGGTGCCGTGCTCGGTCGCGGGTATCTGGCCGAGCCCCGCCGGGTGGGCGAGGAAGTCGTCGTACGCGTACGGGAAGTCCGGGCCGAACATGGTGATCGGCGGCTGCTGCTCGTCTGCGTGCTCGACGGCGTTGGGCACGGTGGACGTCATGGGGTACGGACTCCTTGCACAGAAAAAGGCGTTGGGGATTTTCAGACCAGGGACCCGTAGAGGCCGGGACGGCGGTCCTTCAGGTAGGGGTTCGCCTCGCGGGACGCGGCGAGGAACGCGGGGTCGACGTCGGCGAGGAGAAGGTCCTCACCGCGTCCGGCGCGGGTGCGGGCGACTCCGTCTGGCCCGGCGAGGGTGGAGAGTCCGACGAAGTCGAACTCCCCTTCCCGGCCGACCCGGTTGACGTACGCCACGTACATCTGGTTCTCGAAGGCGCGTACCGGCACGACCGACTCGGCGACGAACTGGAACGGGTGCATCTGCGCGGTCGGCACGAGGAGGAGGTCGGTGCCGGCCAGGGCGTGGGCCCGGACGTTCTCCGGGAACTCGACGTCGTAGCAGATCATCAGGCCGACCCGCAGACCGTCGAGCTCGGCCTGTACGACGGTCTCGTCGCCCGGCGTGAAGTGGTCGCGCTCGAAGCAGCCGAAGAGGTGGGTCTTGCGGTAGTTGGCGAGGCGGGTGCCGTCGGCGGAGATCAGCTGGGCGGAGTTGTGCACGACGTCCCCGGCATGCTCGGGATAGCCGTAGGCGATCGCGAGGCCCCGTCGACAGGCTATCTCGGCGATCGCGTCCGCGGCCTCGCCGTCGGCGGGTTCGGCGAGGCGGCCGATGTCGTCGCCGATCGCGTACCCGGTGAGGAACATCTCCGGCGCGGCCAGGAGCCCGGCGCCCGCGGCGGCGGCCCGGCCTGCGGCCTCGTCGAGGACCTTGAGGTTCTCGACGCTCGAGCCGGGGCGGCCGGAGCTCTGGAGCAGGGCGGTGCGCATGCGTGTTCCTCACCGGGCGGAAGAGTGGTTGCGGGGGCCATGTAGACGGTACGGGCGGCCGACTCGGGCGGACAAGAAGGAGCCGTTGCGCGCCGACGAGCTGATCGTTGCGTGCACAGACCGTCCGGCGGCGATTCGTTGCGTTCACTCCCCCGTCCTGCGCGCGGGAACCGGCTACGACACGGCCCACCCTTTCGACCGACCGAGTCGGGGGGGGCGGCAGGCTGGGGGCCCAGGGGGCGGAACCCCCTGGGGATGGGACGGGTAGAGGCGGCGGGGGCGAGAAACCTGCCGGTGCCGAACCACCCCGCCGCCCGCACGGCTAGGTCACGGCCGGCCGCGCCCTCGCCGCCAGCACGACCGCCGTCACCAGGTACGGCACCGCGAGCATCGCGAAGACGGTGCCGTGCGAGGCATGCGTGCCGAGGGTCGCGTACACGCCGAACACGGCGACCGTGGCCAGTTCGGTGCCGAGGCCCGCGACCGAGGTCAGGGTGGCCCGGCCGGTGCTCTCGATCCGGTGCTGGAGGCGGACGTCTGCGAGCACCTCGGCCAGCTGGAAGCCGCCGAAGGCGAGGGCCACCAGAGCGATGCCGGCCGGCGTCCGGGCCACGGCGCCCACGGCCAGGGCGAGCGCGGCGCCCGCGAGCAGCACGGCGAGTCCGGTCGTGCCCAGGCGTTCGGCCGGCCCGGCGAGCAGGCTCGCGGCGGTGACGCCCGCCCAGATCAACAGGACCAGATAGGGCACCGTCTCGTCCGCCACTCCGAGGTCGCGGATCAGCAGCGGGGTGTACTCGTCGAGCGCGCCCCACACCGCGGCGACGGCCGGCACCAGCAGGAGCGCGCCCCGCACGGACCGGTCGTCGCGGGCCTCGGCGAGTCCGGCCCGCAGGCTCGTCGCCCAGCCACCGTCCCCGGCCGCCGACGGCATGCGGTGCTCCGGGAACCGCGTCGCGGTCGCCGCGGTCAGCAGGCAGGCCAGGACGCTCGCCGCGCCCACGGCCGGGTAGCCGCCCAGCGCGAGGACCGGGCCGGCGAGGCCCACCGACGCCATCGTGGCCAGCAGCCTCGCCGCCCTGGCCCGGCCCATGACGCGCGCGTACCGGTCGGCGGCGCCGAGCCGGTCCAGTTCGTCGTAGACCAGCGCCTCCAACGCGCCGGAGCCGAGCGCTCCCCCGGCACCCCACAGGACGAAGCCGAGCGCGAAGGCCCCGTACGACGGGACCATCACCCACAGCGCGAAGCCGACGGCGGTGAGCAGCGGGCCGATCCACAGCAGCGTGCGCCGGGACACGGCGTCGGCCCAGGCGCCGGAGGGGACCTCCAGCAGCACGGCGGTGAGCGACCAGAGGGCGAAGAGGGAGGAGATCTGCCACAGGGAGAGACCGGTGTCGGCGAACAGCAGCGCGTACACCGGGTAGAGCAGGACGAGGTCGTCGAGGAACGCGTAGCCGTACAGCGTGGCCGTGAGTCGCCGCACACCGGTGGTGTCGGGCACACGCGCAGGTGAGAGTGTCATGAGGCCTTCCCGCAGGGACGAATCGGATGCCGGAGGTACGGCGTCCGAGGTGGCCCTCGGGAGGCACGGCTGGTGGATCAATGTCGCCAGGTCATGGAACCGATGTTAGACCGGCTCCGCCCCGCCGCCCAGCGAAAATATGGTGATCACGGCCGCGTGGTCGGACGGCCAGTCGTTGTCCTCGACGTCCGGCCACGGCAGGGGGAGACCGCTGACGTACGTCCGGGAGCCGAGCACCCCGAGGCCCCGGTGCAGGACGAAGTCGATGCGGTCCTGCGGCTCCGGGCGGCCACTGCCGTCCTCGTGCTCGGCGTGGACCGGGGACCAGGTGTGGCCGGGGTCGCGTACGGGGTCGGGGTGGGCCTCGCGGTAGGAGTCGCTCAGGCCCGCCTGTTCGGCCGCCTTGCTCACCGGCCACTCGACGTCGGACCGGTCCAGGTGGGAGGGGCTGTTGAAGTCGCCGACGAGGACGACCGGCACGGTGTCGCCGATCCGGCGCAGGGTGTCCCGTATCTGTCCGAGCCGCACCTCCTCGTGGGCGGTCAGCTCGTCGGCCGGGAGCCTGTCGAAGGCGGACTCGTAGGGCCCGTACGGCTTGTGGTCGAGGTGCGTCGTCCAGATGTCCACCTGGGGGCCCGCGCCGATCCGGATCCGGACACCCGCCGCACCGTAGAAGCCGACGTCCGGATCGCCGAAGCGGGCGGTGATCGGGTGGCGGCTGATGATGCCTAGGTTCTCGCCGGCCCGGTGGTGGTGCCAGCCGAGGGCGTCGGCGAGTTCCTGGGCGGCGGTGCCCTGCGTCTCCTGGAGGCCGACCACGTCCACGCCGGTCTCCGTGATGACCTTGAGCTGCTTGGCCCGGTGGTCGCGGACCTTGGTGCCTCCGTACCAGAGGTTCCAGGTCATGACGCGGAGCGTCTGAGGCAACAGGGCGCGCAGACGCGATGGCGTCACGTCCTCCAGGCTGGCCAGCACCGTCCGCCCGGGTGCCGCCTCGATCGGGGCGAGCGAGGGCACCGCGAGCACCGCGCAGCCGGCCGCCTCGGCGGAGGTGACGCCGGTCTGCGTGTCCTCGACGGCGACGCAGGCGGCGGGGTCGACGCCGAGGGAGCGGCAGGCGGCGAGGTAGGGGTCGGGGGCGGGCTTGGTGTGCTCGGTGTCGTCGGCGGTGACGGAGACCGCGAAGCGGCTCGCGCCGAGCGCCGCCAGCACGGTGTCGGCGACCGCTCGGGGCGACGCCGTCACCAGGGCGGTGGGTACGTCCTCCCCGGCCAGGGCGTCGAGCAGGCCGAGGGCGCCGGGGCGGGGCACGATGCCGGTGCGCACCCGGTCCGCGAACTCCCGGTGGAGGGCGTCGGCGAGGCCCTCGGCCGGGGTGCCCGTGGCCGCGGCGAGCCAGGCGGCGGTGTGTTCGACCGGACGGCCGAGCACCTCCGGCTGGTCCGCCTCCGTCAGGGCGCGTCCGGCGACCCGCTCCACCGCCTCCCACCACAGCCGCTCGGTGTCGACGAGCGTGCCGTCCATGTCGAACAGGACGGCCTGGAGCGGGAGTCGGTTCACAGTTGTCTCTTTCCTGGGTGGGGGGAGTTCAGCGGGTACGTTCCGCCACCAGTACCGGACGCTCCGGCAGCGACACGCTCACCGCGGCCCCGGCACCGAGCGCGGCGGCCTCGTGTGTGGGCAGGTCGGCCTTCACCTCCGTGCCGTCGGCGAGCCGTACGGTGACGCGGACGGCCGCTCCGAGGAACGCGGTGGCGACCACGCGCGCGTCCCCGGCGTCGTCGGCCCGTACGCGCATCGCCTCGGGCCGCACGAGCACGTCCACCTCGGCCGCGGACGGGGCCTGGCCGTCGACCGGCAGCCGCTGTCCCAGTACCTCGACGACACCTTGAGAGGAGTGCCCCGGGATCCGGCTCATCGTGCCCACGAACTCGGCGACGAAGGCGGTGGCGGGGCGGCCGTACAACTCGGCGGGGGCGGCGCACTGTTCGAGGCGGCCGGCGTGCATGACGGCGACCCGGTCCGCCATGGACAGGGCCTCCTCCTGGTCGTGGGTCACGAACAGCGTGGTGATGCCGAGCTCCTGCTGGAGCCGCCGGATCTCCTCGCGGAGCGTGAGGCGCACCTTGGCGTCGAGCGCGGAGAGCGGTTCGTCGAGAAGCAGGACGCGGGGGCGCAGGGCGAGGGCGCGGGCCAGCGCGATGCGCTGCTGCTGACCGCCGGAGAGCTGGTGCGGGTACCGCCCGCCCTTGTCGGCGAGCCCGACCAGCTCCAGCAACTCGGCGGCCCGCGCTCGCCGTTCGGCCGTACGCGCCTTGCGCATCCGCAGCCCGAAGGCCACGTTGTCGAGCGCGTCGAGGTGCGGGAAGAGGCTGTACGACTGGAAGACCATCCCGGCGTCGCGCCGGTGGGCGGGGACGCGGGTGACGTCCTCGCCGTCGACCAGCACCTCGCCGGAGTCGGGGTGCTCGAACCCGGCGAGCATCCGCAGCGCGGTGGTCTTGCCGCAGCCGGAGGGGCCGAGCAGGGCGAGGAGTTCACCCGGCCGCACGGTCAGGTCGAGGCCGTCGAGGGCGACGGTCGGCCCGTACTCCCTTCGCAGTCCCCGGAACTCGACGGTGGCTGCCTTGTCGGTGGCCGTCTTCTCAGGCGTGGTCGCGGTCATGATCATCCCCGGGACTCGGTACGGTCGCGCCCGCCGACGCCGGCGAGCGCGAGGAGCAGGGCCCAGGTGACGAACAGGCTGAGCACGGACACGGCGACGGACAGCTGGGCCTGCGATCCGGCGACGCTGTAGATCCACACCGCGAACGGCTGGAAGCCCAGCAGCTGGGCCACGGTGAACTCGCCGAGCACCAGGGCCAGGGTCAGGAAGGAGGCGTTCAGCAGTGCCCCGCGCAGATTGGGCAGCACGGCCCGGACCAGGGCCTGCGGCCAGGACGCGCCGCAGCTGCGGGCGGCCTCGACGAGGGTGGGCACGTCGACGGCCCTCAGGCCGGCGTCCAGCGCCCGGTACACGAACGGCAGGGCCATCACGACGTACGCGAGAACGAGCACGAACGGGAAGTCAGGGTTCTGGATGGCCACGAACGTCTCGAACAGCGGGGTGCGTGACAGGTGTTCGGGCCCCCACTTCAGGACCGTTGAGATGCCGGCGACGAAGGCGATCGGCGGGACGACCAACGGCAGCGAGCACACCACCTCGACGACCGGTCGCAGCCGGGGCGCGCCGAGCCGGAGGGCCACCATGGCGGGCACCATCAGCAGCAGGACGAGCGCGATCGTCGCGGCGGCCAGTTCCAGGGACACGAGCAGGCTGGAGACGAACCCGTCGGCGGAGACGATCTGCGTGTAGGCGTCGAAGGTGACGCCCTGCCCGGGCACGTCGACCGTGAAGACCACGGAGGCGGCCAGCGGCACCAGGAAGTACAGGGCGGCGAGGCCGGACACGAGCCACCGCCACGAGTTCAGGCGAGCCATCGGGCGCTCCGTCGTTGCAGGGGCAGGTACACCGCCATGACCAGACCGGCGACGAGGACCATGTCGAGGCTCAGGGCGAGCGCCACGTTCTCCTGGCCGACCAGCACGTTGCCGGAGATGGCGTCGGCGATCTGCAGGGTGACCAGCGGCACCGAACTGCCCACCATGGCCGCCGCGGTGGCGTAGGCGGCGAACGCGCTGCCGAAGAGGAGCACGAGCCCGCCGAGCAGGGAGGGCATCAGCACGGGCAGGGCGACGTGCCGCCAGTACTGCACGGAGGTCGCGCCGTTGTTCTGCGCGGCCTCGCGCCACTGCACCCGCAGCCCCTCCAGGGCCGGGGTGATCGTGAGCACCATGAGCGGGATCAGGAAGTACAGGTAGACGATCACCAGACCCCAGAAGCTGTAGAGGTCCCAGCCCTTGTCCGTCAGGCCGAAGTACCGGGTCAGCACGCCGGCGTTGCCGAGCGTGGCGACGAAGGCGAAGGCCAGCGGGACACCGCCGAAGTTGGCCAGCACCCCGGACGCGGTGAGCACCGCCTCGCGCAGCGCGCGGGAGCGGGAGGTCACGACGGCCTGGGCGAGCGGCAGCCCGAGCAGCGCGGCGATCCCGGCCGTCACCGCGGACAGCTTCACGCTGCCGATCAGGGCTGTCAGATACGCCCCCTGCAGCGAGGCGGTGAGGTTGTCGACGGTGTACGAACTGGCCCCGGTGTCCGGGTTTTTGGCGGTGAAGGCGCCGTCGAGCATGGCCAGGGCGGGCAGTCCGAAGGCGAGTGCGGTGAAGGCGAGCAGGGGAACGACGGCGAGCCAGCCGAGGGCACGGCGCCGCCGCTTCACCGGAGCGGCGGTCGCCGTGTCGAGGCGCGGGAGGGTGGCCGTCATCCGGAGACGGCCTTCGCCCAGCCCTGTCCGAGGACCGTCTTGGCCTTGCCCTGCTGCGCCTCGGTCGGGAAGGAGGGGGTTCCGGAGACCTCGGGCAGCTTGGCGGCGGCCGTCTTGTCGAGGGTGCCGGCCTTCTCCATGGCGGTCATCAGGGCCGGCCGGGCGTACCCCTTGAGCCACAGGTTCTGGCCCTCGGTGCTGTAGAGGTACTCCTGCCACAGGCGGGCGGTCGCCGGGTGCGGGGCGTCCTTGTTGACGGCCTGGGAGTAGTACTGCGAGAACTTGCCGTCGCTCGGCACCGACACCGTCCAGTCGACGCCCTTGGACTTGAACTCGTCGGCGTACCCGGCGTTGAGGTAGTCCCAGTCGATGCTGATGGGCGTCTCGCCCTTCTCGACGGTGGCCGGGGTGGACTCGACGGGCGTGTAGTTGCCGTTCTTCTTGAGCTTCGCGAAGAAGTCGAGGCCGGGCTGGATGTCGTCGAAGGAACCGCCGTCGGAGAGGGCGGCCGCCCAGACGCCGCCGAACGCGGAACCGGACTTCGTGGGGTTGCCGTTGAGGGCGACCTGGCCCTTGTACTCGGGCTTGAGCAGGTCCTTGAAGGTGGTGGGGCAGGTGGTGACCCGCTTGGCGTCGCAGCCGATCGAGATGTACCCGCCGTAGTCGTTGTACCAGCGGCCCTTCGCGTCCTTCTGCCCCTGCGGGATGTCGGCGAAGGCGGCCACCTTGTAGGGCGCGAGCAGCCCCTGCTGGGCCGCGCTCAGCGCGAAGGAGCTGCCGAGGTCCAGGACGTCCGGGGCACGGCCCTGGCCCTTCCGGGAGGTGACGGCGTTGATCTCGTCCTGGCTGGAGCCGTCCGGGTTCTCGACCTCGACCTTGATGCCGTACTTCTTCTCGAAGCCGTCGATGAGGGCGCCGTAGTTGGCCCAGTCACGGGGCAGCGCGATGGCGTTGAGCGTGCCCTCCTTCTTCGCCGCCTTGACCAGGGCGGCCAGGCCGCCGAAGTCGGCTGCGGAGGTGGCGGTGGCGGCGCTCTTGCCGTCGGCGGTGGTGGACGCGGTGTCGGGGGCGGCGCCGCAGGCGCTCAGGGCGAGCGCGGCGACGACGGCGAGGGCGCCGCCGCGGACGGCTGATCTCGGCAGGGACACGGTCACGGCTTCTCCAGGGGACGCGCGGGGGTGCAGGAGCCAAACAGGGAGAACGACGGTCAGACACAGGAACTTGTCTGAACAAGTTGGCCTCAGTACGCACGCCGCCGGTGTCGCCCCGGTAAACACTGGCGAAACCCTGACCGCTGAATTCCTGCACAACCCGAGCCACCCCGGGCGGCGCCGGAAGTCGACTAGGCTGGTCATGCTGTGCACAGCGGCTGACTCGGAGGGGGATCATGGCTGCGCGACACGAGGAGATCGCGGACGAACTGCGCCGGGCGATCGACCGCGAGGAGTACACCGTCGGCAGTCTGCTGCCCGCCGAGACCGACCTCGCGGCGCACTACGGCGTCTCGCGCGGCACGGTCCGCCAGGCCGTCGCGGCACTCACCGCCGAGGGCCTCATCGGTTCACGCCAGGGCGCCCGCCGCATGGTCCTCACCGGCCGCCGCAGCCAGAGCTTCGCCGAACTGCGCAGCTTCGCCCAGTGGGCGCGCGCGATGGGCCGCGAGGCGACCGGCCGGGTCGTCGCGCAGGAGTACCGCCCGGCGACCGCCGAGGACGCCGTGCGTCTCCAACTGCGCGAGGGGACCGCGGTGTTGCACGTCCTGCGGCTGCGCGGCCTGGACGGCGAGCCGGTCCTGCTGGAGCGGACCGTGTACGCCGACTGGATCGCCCCCGCAGTCGAGCCGATCGAGCCGGACTGTCCCTCGGTCACCCAACGCCTTCTCGACGACACCGGCCTGGTCTTCGCCTACGGTGAGCACGTCATCGACGCGGTGGCGGCGGGCGCCCGGGACGCGGAACTGCTGGGCATCCGCCGGACGAGTCCGCTGCTGCGCGTCCGCCGGGTGACGACGACCCGCGAAGGGCGCCCGGTGGAGTGCTCCGACGACCGCTACCGCTCGGACGCGGTCAGCTTCAGTGTGCACAACTCGATAGGGAACAACGCGCTCGCCCGCAAGACGGCCGACTGAAGGAGCCCTCATGGAGATCGCCGCCCTGCCGTACGTCGACGAACACGCCACCGTGGTCGCGGCGGACGCCGACACCGTCTGGCGCGGCATCGGCGACGTCCTGGACCGCGCCTCCCTAGGGCCCGGGTACGCACGCCTGGTGGGCTGCGCGGACCGTACGGCCTCCGGGCCCCGGCCGCTGGCCGAGGGCTCGACGGTGCCCGGCTTCCGGGTGGCCTCCGCGGACCGGGGCCGGGAGCTGGTCCTGATCGGCCGCCACCACTTCTCGACGTACGCCCTGGTCTTCCGCCTCGACGGGGCGGGCCCGGGCCGCACCCGGCTGCGGGCCGAGACCCGGGCCAGGTTCCCGGGGCCGGCCGGCGGTCTCTACCGGCTGCTGGTCATCGCCTCGGGCGCGCACGCCGCACTCACCGGACGCCTGCTGTCCGCGATCCGTCGCCAGGCGGGATAGGTCAGGTCGGCGACCCGGACGAGAACCTCCGCAGCAACGGCGACAACACCAGCACGGACTTCGTGCGCTCCACGAACGGCTCCCCCGCGATGCGCTCCAGGACCCGTTCGAAGTGCCGCATGTCGGCGGCGAAGACCTGGACGACCGCGTCCGCGTCACCGGTGACGGTCGACGCGGCCACGACCTCCTGGTACCGCTCCAGTCCCCGCCGGATGGTGTCCGGCGAGGTGTTGTGCCTGCAGTAGATCTCGACGAACCCCTCGGTCTCCCAGCCGAGGGCCGAGGGGTCCACCCGTACGGTGAAGCCGGTGATGGCTCCGGTGGCGCGCAACCGGTCCACGCGCCGTTTCACGGCGGGCGCGGACAGGCCGACCAGCTGCCCGATGTCCGCGTAGGAGCGGCGGGCGTCCTCGGCGAGGGCGTGCACGATGCGTTCGTCGAGATCGTTCAGCACTGCGGGTGGTTCACTTCGCTTCAGGTGGGGCAAGACGGGAGCGGCGATGGCCGTACCCGAAGTAGAACACGAGCCCGACGGCCATCCAGACTCCGAAGACCACCCAGGTGATCGCCGAGAGGCTGCCCATCATCCAGACGCAGAAGCCGAGGCCCAGGGCGGGCAGGACCGGCGACAGCGGCACCCGGAAGGTGCGGGGCATGTCCGGACGGGTCCGGCGCAGCACCACGACGGCGATGTTGACCAGCCCGAAGGCGAACAGGGTGCCGATGCTGGTGGCGTCGGCCAGCTGGCCCAGCGGGACGGCCGCGGCCAGCACACCGCAGAACAGGGACACGATCACCGTGTTGGCGCGGGGCGCGCCGGTCTTCGGGTGGACGCGGCCGAACACCTTCGGCATCAGCCCGTCCCGGGACATCGCGAAGAGGATGCGGGTCTGGCCGTACAGAACGGTCAGGACGACGCTGGCGATGGCGACGACCGCGCAGAACGCCAGCAGGGTGCCCCAGAAGGTCTGGCCGGTGACCTCGCGCATGATCTGGGCGAGGGCGGCCTCGGAATCGGTGAACCGCTGCCAGGGCTTCGCGCCGACGGCGACGGCCGCGACCAGGACGTACAGCGCGGTCACGATGACGAGCGAGAGCATGATCGCGCGGGGCAGGTCACGCTGCGCGTTCTTCGCCTCCTCGCCGGCGGTGGAGGCGGCGTCGAAGCCGATGTACGAGAAGAAGAGCGTCGCCCCGGCCGCGCTGACCCCGGCCATGCCGAGCGGCATGAAGTTCTCGTAGTTGCCGGAGCGGAAGCCCTGGACGCCGATCGCGCAGAACAACACCAGCGCGGCGATCTTCACGACGACCATGACGGTGTTGGCCCGGGCGGACTCCCGGGCGCCGCCGAGCAGGAACGCCATGGCGAGCAGGACGACGATCAGCGCCGGCAGGTTGAAGACGCCGCCGTCGCCGGGCGGGGCGGACAGCGCGGCCGGGATGGTGATGCCGAGCGTCCCGTCGAGCAGCTCGTTCAGGTACTCGCCCCAGCCGACCGCGACGGCGGCGACCGAGACGCCGTACTCCAGGACCAGACACCAGCCGCAGATCCAGGCGACCAGCTCGCCCATGGTGGCGTACGCGTACGAGTACGAGGATCCGGCGACCGGGATGGTGCCGGCCAGCTCGGCGTAGGACAGGGCCGAGAACAGCGCGGTGAGGCCGGCGATCACGAAGGAGAGGGTGACGGCCGGGCCGGCCTTGGGAACGGCCTCGCCGAGGACGACGAAGATGCCGGTGCCGAGGGTGGCACCGATGCTGATCATGGTCAGCTGCCAGAGCCCCAGGGAGCGGCGCAGGCTGCCTCCCTCGCCCTGGCCGCCCTCGGCGACCAGGCGTTCCACCGGCTTGCGACGCATGAGGCGCGCACCGAGGCCCGGGGACGAGGGCCGGTTCTGACTGCGCTGGTTCGGGGGTGCGCCTTGGTCGAGCACGCGCTGACTCCTTTGTCGCTGCCTCTGAGGGCGGCGGGGACCGGCGGCACCCCTGCGCGAGCAGGAACCCACCGAGCGGGGTCCCCGCCACGCCACGTACAGCGCATGACCCTATGAGCCAGGGCATCGCGGTCGTAATGCGGCAACCTTGCGCATCTTCGCAAGATCGTTGCGTTCATCGCGGGGTGGCGGGTGTTCGTTGCGCGGCGGCTTTCGTGCGTTGCGCGAGGCCCAGGTCAGCGCCCTGACACCAGTTCCTTGACAAGAAACGTGCACGGCTCGACGCACTCGCGGGTCGTCCCGTCGTGGTCCTGGTACGAGTACCGGTCGACGTAGTCGACGAGGGGGCGGTAGCCGAGCCGGGCGTAGAGGGCGGCCGCGCGCGGGTTCTCCACGCCGACGCCGATGCCCACGGTCGTCAGGCCCCGTTCCCGGGCCAGGTCCTCGGCGGCGCGGATCAGCGCGGTGCCGATGCCGCGCGAGCGGAGTTCCTCCGGCCAGACGCCCAGCCCGCCGATCTCGGGACAGTCCACCGTGACGTCTGGCGCCGCGCAGCCGAGCCAGCGCATCTCCGTGTGCCCGACGGGCCGCCCGTCCAGCCAGGCGACGAGGTATGTGCACTCCCCCGCCTGCTGCCGCGCGAACCGGCGGGCGTGGAACGAGGGGACGCCGGGCGAGCCCATGTACCGGTCGAGCAGCGCCACGTCGGCGAGGCCGCAGACGGTGATCTCCATGACCCGACGATAGGGCCCGCACCCGCGAACGGCCCCCGGTTTTCCCCACGAGCGGGACAACGAGGGCCGTACGAACCGGAGTTGCTCACATCCAGCTGGCGTGCAGCGGCTTGCCCTCCGCGTAACCGGCCGCGCTCTGGATGCCGACGACGGCCTTCTCGGCGAACTCCTCCAGGGAGCCGGCCCCCGCGTAGGTGCAGGAGGAGCGGACGCCCGCGATGATCGAGTCGATCAGGTCCTCGACGCCGGGGCGGTCCGGGTCGAGGAACATGCGGGAGGTGGAGATGCCCTCCTCGAACAGCGCCTTGCGGGCGCGGTCGTACGCCGACTCCTCCGACGTGCGGTTGGCCACGGCACGGGCGGAGGCCATGCCGAAGGACTCCTTGTACAGGCGCCCGTCGGCGTCCTGCTGGAGGTCGCCCGGGGACTCGTAGGTACCGGCGAACCAGGACCCGATCATCACGTTGGACGCACCGGCGGCCAGCGCCATCGCGACGTCGCGCGGATGGCGGACACCGCCGTCGGCCCACACGTGCTTGCCGTACTTCTTGGCCTCGGCGGCACACTCCATGACCGCGGAGAACTGCGGCCGGCCGACGCCGGTCATCATGCGGGTGGTGCACATGGCGCCGGGTCCGACACCCACCTTGATGATGTCCGCGCCGGCTTCGATCAGGTCCTTGACGCCCTCGGCGGCGACGATGTTGCCCGCCACGATCGGCACGTGCGGGTCGAGGCCGCGCACCAGCTTGATCGTGCTGATCATCGACTCCTGGTGGCCGTGCGCCGTGTCGATGACGAGGGTGTCGACGCCCGCGTCCAGCAGTTGCTTGGCCTTGGTCGCGGCGTCGCCGTTGATGCCGACGGCGGCGGCGATGCGCAGCCTGCCGTTCGCGTCGACGGCCGGCGTGTAGAGCGTGGCGCGCAGGGCGCCCTTGCGGGTGAGGATGCCGGCGAGGCGGCCGTCCCCGTCGACGGCGGGGGCGTAGCGGCGGTTGGCGTGGTCCAGCCGGTTGAAGGCCTCGCGCGGGTCGATGTCCGCGTCGAGCAGCAGCAGGTCCTTGGACATGACCACTTCGAGCTGAGTGAAGCGGTCCACCCCGGTCAGGTCCCGGTCGGTGACGACACCGATGGGCCGCTGCTCCTCGTCGACGACGACACCGGCGTTGTGCGCGCGCTTGGGCAGCAGGGACAGCGCGTCGGCGACGGTCTGGTGCGGGGCCAGCACGATCGGGGTGTCCAGGACGTGGTGACGGCTCTTCACCCAGGAGACGACCTCGGTGACGACCTCGATAGGGATGTCCTGCGGAATGACGACCAGCCCGCCGCGCCGGGCCATCGTCTCGGCCATGCGGCGCCCGGCGATGGCGGTCATGTTGGCGACGACCAGCGGGATGGTGGTGCCCGAGCCGTCCGGGGAGCTGAGGTCCACGCCCTGTCGCGAGCCGACCGCGCTGCGGCTCGGGACCATGAAGACGTCGTCGTACGTCAGGTCGTACGGGGGCTGGATGTCATTGAGGAAACGCACGTGCTGCACATCCCAGTCGATCAGAGGTGGCCCCCGGACAGGTCAGCCAGGGGGAAGAGCACGTACTTCATTGTCCCACGGCGGCCGGCACACGAGGCACGGGCGAAACATCCAGGCAGGTCAGAGGGGCCTTAGGAGGAACCTCCAAGGGCGAGCGCCACGGAGAGCGCCGACGTCCGGTCCGCCGCCTCGGCGAACACCTCCCGGGCGGTCTCCCACTCCTCCGGCCGCGCCTTCGCGTACGGCTGCCAGTTCCGTACGACGATCAGCAGCCCCTTCTCGACGGCGCCCTCGGGCCAGACGGTGTGGTCGCCGAGGAAGTCGGCCGGCGCGTCCCGGTTGCGGCCGAACCAGTCGGGCAGTTCCAGGGCCCGCGCGCAGCGGTCCCTCAGTCCCGCCTTGTCCGTGACCCCGTCGAGGTCCAGCGCGACCACGCGCCGGCCCGCGAGCTCGTCCGCCATCTCAGCACCGTCCCGAAGAGTTGGGGTGATCGTCGGTGTAGTGACCACAAAGGGGGTGGCCATGGCGGAGTACCGCCATGGCCACCCCCTTGCGGACGGTCCGTCAGATCCCGTCGGGGTCGGCCCGGTTGAGGGCCGGCTTCGGCGTGGGCCCCGCCGTCATCAGGTAGTCCGCGGCCGACGTGTCCGTCACCAGGCTGGTGACGAGGCCGGACCGCAGCACCGCGTCGATCGCGGCCGCCTTGCGCTGCCCGCCCGCGATCGCGACGACCTCGGGGATACGGCGGAGCTGGTCGGCCTTGACCGTGATGCACCGCTCGCCCAGATCCCGCCCCACCCGGCGACCGTCGACGTCGAAGAGGTGCGCGGACATCTCGGCGGCGACACCGAGCGAGGCGTAGTGCGACACCTCCTCGTCGCTGAGCATGTCGTGCACCGTGGAGATGCCCGGCTCCCAGGAGCCGATGGAGACGCAGGCGACCGTGACCTTGTCGAAGTACTCGAAGGCCCGGGCGATCCCTGTCTGGTTGCGCAGGGCGATCGCGGTGGCGGCGTCCGGCAGCAGCATCGGCGCGTAGATGGGATGGGCGTCGCCGCCCGACACCTGCGCGGCACGCCGTACCGCCTCCACCGAGCCGCGCTCGGCGGTCCCGGCGTCGTACACGCCCGTCAACTGCACCACCGTGCACGGTGGCAGCCGGTCCAGCGCCGCCGCCATGTGGATGGTGGAGCGGCCCCAGGCCAGACCCAGCACATCACCTTCGTTCAGGAGCTCGCCGAGCAGGTCAGCGGCCACTTCTCCCAGATTCTCGGGGTCGGGTGTCTCCTCGGCCTCGGCCGGGGACTCGACCACCACTGCGTGCCTGAGGCCGTAGCGGGCGCGGAGCGCGTCCGAGCGCTCCGCGTCCAGCTCGGCCGGCACGCGGATCTCGATTCGTACGAGATCCCGTTCGAGAGCGGTTTCCAGGACCCGGGCCACCTTGAAGCGGCTGACGCCGAACTCCTCCGCGATCTGGATCTTGGACTTGCCCTCGAGGTAGAAGCGGCGGGCCATGGCCGCCGCCTGCACCAGCTCAGCGGGTCCCATCCGCATGGCTGACCGGCCCGCCGACATACCCGACACGGCGATCTCCTCACTGCTGTTCACACTCTGGATTCGCCGTTCATCCTTGCAGATCCGGCGCACTTGATCAGCCCTGATGAGAGCCGTTCACGTTCCCGTGGTTCAGTGGCCGCATGCCCAGGAGGCCTTGGCCGTCGCCCCCTCCGCCTGCGTGCGCAATGCACGTACCGCCTCGGCCGGGTCCGATGCGCCGTAGACCGCCGAGCCGGCGACGAACACGTCGGCTCCCGCGTCCGCGCAGCGCTCGATGGTGGAGGCCGAGACTCCGCCGTCGACCTGGAGCCACATCTCCAGGCCGTGCTTGTTGATCAACTCGCGGGTGCGGCGAATCTTCGGCAGCATGATGTCGAGAAACGCCTGACCCCCGAAGCCCGGCTCGACGGTCATGATCAGCAACATGTCGAGCTCGGGAAGCAGATCCTCGTACGGCTCGATGGGCGTGGCGGGCTTCAGCGCCATGGAGGCGCGGGCGCCCTTGGCCCGGATCTCCCGGGCGAGCCGGACCGGAGCGGCGGCAGCCTCGACGTGGAAGGTGACGGAAGAGGCACCCGCCTCGACGTACTGGGGCGCCCACCGATCGGGGGCCTCGATCATCAGATGACAGTCCAGCGGGGTGTCCGTCGCACGGGCCAGCGACTCTACGACCGGCACGCCGAGGGTGAGGTTCGGGACGAAATGGTTGTCCATGACGTCGACGTGGAGCCAGTCGGCTCCCTCAACCGCCTTCGCCTCGTCCGCGAGGCGGGCGAAGTCGGCGGACAAGATGCTGGGATTGATCTGCGCGGCCATGCCCCAAGACTGCCATGTCCGGGCACGAATGTTCGCGCCGGTCCATACCTAAGCCGTTCATCGGATGTTGCATCGGGGCTGCCCGTGCCATGCTGGGCGGCCGATCGGCTCCACGAGCGGCTGCGGGGGTGGCCATGACGGAGATCCAGGGGAGCAAGCAGGGGCAGCGGGGCATCGCGCACCTGGTGTGCGGGCGGCGCGCCAAGTGGCTGGTGCTGGTGCTTTGGCTGGTGGTGCTGTTCCTGACGGCACCGTTCGCCCAGAAACTGACCGACGCCCAGGACAACGACGCGGCCTCCTGGCTGCCCGGCTCCGCCGAGTCCACCCAAGTCCTGGAAATCTCCGAGGACTTCAGGCCCGAGCAGATCCCCGCGGTCGTGGTGTACGCCCGCGAGGACGGCCTGACCGCCCAGGAGCGGGCGCAGATCACCAGGGACACGGCCGAGCTCAAGCAGCTGACCGACCACGGCATCCGCGGCGACGAGACCCGGGGCCCGGTCTACGACCGGCCGACAGACCCGCGCGCCGCCCAGGTCCTGGTGCCGATCACCATGGACGAGAAGGGCTGGGAGCGGATCGCACCCGCGGTCGACTCGATCCGGGATGTCGTCGGCGAGGGCGGCGACGGCCTCGCCGTGCACATCACCGGCCCGGGCGGCACCTCCGCCGACTTCTCCGAGGCCTTCGAGGGCATCGACTCGACGCTGCTGATCTCGGCGATGAGCGTCGTCATCGTGATGCTGCTCCTCACGTATCGCAGCCCCACGCTCATCCTGGTCCCCCTGCTCTCGGTGATCGCCGCGCTGTTCACCGCCCAGGCGCTGATCTACTTCCTGGCGGAACACGCGGGCCTGACGGTCAACGGCCAGAGCGCGGGCATCCTGACAGTGCTGGTGTTCGGCGCGGGGACGGACTATGCCCTGCTGCTGGTCGCCCGCTACCGGGAAGAGCTGCGCCGTCACGAGGACCGCCACGAGGCGATGGCCCTCGCCCTGCACCGGGCGGGCCCGGCCGTCCTCGCCTCCGGCGCGACCGTCGTGCTGAGCATGCTGATGCTGCTGGCCGCCGATATGAACTCCACCAGGGGCCTCGGCCCGGTGGCGGCGATCGGCGTCGCGGTCGCCCTGCTGGCGATGATGACGCTGTTCCCGGCGCTGCTGGTGATCTTCGGCCGCTGGATCTTCTGGCCGGTGATCCCGCACCTCGGCACGCCGAACCCGGCCGACCGGGGCGTCTGGGCCCGGATGGGCGGCCGTATGGCCGTCCGCCCCCGCATGGTCTGGGGCGTCACCGCGGCGGTGCTGGCGATCTGCTCGCTCGGCCTGATCCAGTTGCGCGCCGAGGGCATCAGCAACGCGGACGCCTTCACCGGGAAACCGGACTCGATCGTCGGCCAGGAGGTCTCGGCACGCTACTTCCCGGCCGGAAGCGGTGATCCGCTGGTCGTCGTCAGCAACCAGGCGCAGGCGCGGCAGGTCGGTGAGGCGGTCGCCGCCACCCGGGGCGTCGTCCCCGAGTCGCTCGGTCTGCCACCGGGCACCAAACCGTCCTTCGAGGGCAAGGTGCTGTTCGAGGCCACCATGACCGAGCCGTCCGACAGCGAGGCCGCGAAACAGACGGTGGAGCGGGTCCGGGACGCCGTGCACGCGGTGCCCGACGCCGACGCCCAGGTGGGCGGCGGTACGGCATCCCTGCTGGACATGGACAAGGCGACCACGCACGACAACAAACTGATCATCCCTCTGGTGCTGGTCGTCGTCCTGCTGATCCTGTGCGTGCTGCTGCGCGCGCTGATCGCCCCGCTGCTGCTGGTCGGGACGGTGATCCTGTCGTTCACGGCGGCGCTCGGGATCAGCGCGCTCGCCTTCCGGTACGTCTTCGACTACGCCGGCGAATCGACGGACTTCCCACTGTTCGTGTTCGTCTTCCTGGTCGCCCTGGGCATCGACTACAACATCTTCCTGACCACCCGCATCCGCGAGGAGGCCGCCCATCAGGGCACGCGCAAGGGCGCACTGACAGGTCTTGCCGCGACCGGTGCGGTCATCACCTCCGCGGGCCTGGTCCTCGCGGGCACCTTCGCCGCCCTCGCCACCCTCCCGATGGTCGCCTTCGCCGAACTCGGCTTCGCGGTGGCCCTGGGCGTGCTCATCGACACGTTCATCGTGCGGTCGGTGCTGGTGACGTCCCTGTTCCTGGACGTGGGTCCGAAGGTGTGGTGGCCCCACCGGCTGGCCCGGGAGGACGGCGGGCCCCCCGCCGCCGAGGCGGTGGGGGCCGGAGTCAGCCGGTCCGCCGAATGAGCGCCAGGTACATGGCGTCGGTCCCGTGGCGATGCGGCCACAGCTGTACGTCGGGACCCTCGCCGAGGTCCGGTACGCCGGGCAGCAGGGGCCGGGCGTCGACGAGTTCGGCCTCGGGGTGCTGTTTGAGCACGTCGTCGACTACGGCCCTGGTCTCCGCGAGATGCGGCGAGCAGGTGGCGTAGCCGACGATCCCGCCGACCCGCACGGAGTCGAGCGCGGTGTGCAGCAGGCCGCGCTGCAGCGGCGCGAACCCCTCGAGGTCCTCGGGGCGCCTGCGCCACCGGGCCTCGGGCCTCCGCCGCAGGGCGCCGAGCCCGGTGCACGGCACGTCCATCAGCACCCGGTCGAAGGAGCCGGGCCGCCACGGCGGCCGGATCCCGTCGGCGGCGATGACCTGGTAGGGCCCGGGGTTGCCGTCGAGGGCCTTGGCGACGAGCCCGGCCCGTTTCGGCTGCTTCTCGGAGGCGAGCAGGAAGGCCCCGCGCTCGGCGGCGAGAGCGGCGAGCAGCGCGGCCTTGCCGCCGGGCCCGGCACATCCGTCGAGCCACTTCTCGTCCCGCCCTTCGAGGGGCGCGTGGGCGAGGGCCAGCGCGACGAGCTGGCTGCCCTCGTCCTGCACACCGGCCCGGCCTTCCCGTACGGCCTCGATGGCACCGGGTTCGCCGCCCTCGGCCAGCCGCACGGCGTACGGCGACCAGCTGCCCGCCACCGCGGCCTCCTCCCGGAGCAGTTCGTCGGTGGTGGACCGGCCCGGCCGCGCCACAAGGGTCACCTCGGGCCGCTCGTTGTCGGCCGCCAGCAGTTCCTCGATACCGGCCCGCCCGCCGCCGAGCGAGTCCCACAGCGCGGAGACGACCCAACGAGGGTGCGAGTGCACGACGCCGAGATGGTCCTCGGGGTCCTTGTCGTAGGGCGGCGCGACCTTGGCGATCCACCCGTCGAGGTCGTCCTGCGCGACCTTGCGCAGCACGGCGTTGACGAACTTCGCCCGCCCGTCGCCGAGCACCACCCGGGCGAGCTCGACGGACGAGGACACGGCGGCGTGCGTCGGGATCCGCGTCCCGAGCAGCTGGTGCACACCGAGACTGAGCACGTCGAGCACCGGCGGGTCGACCTCGCGCAGCGGCCGGTCGATACAGGCTTTGATGACGGCGTCGTACGTCCCCTGCCGGCGCAGCGTCCCGTACACCAGCTCGGTCGCGAGCGCCGCGTCCCGCCCGTCGAACTTGTCGGGTCCCTCCTTCTCCCGCGCCTTCCGCAGCAGCGGCGGCAGGACGAGGTTGGCGTACGCGTCCCGCTCGTCCACGGCTCGCAGCGCCTCGAAGGCGAGGAAGCGGACAGGGTCCTTCTGGGGCCGACGGTAGGGCTTGCCGGCGGGGCGGGGCCGACGGGGCTGGTCGCTCACGAAAAAGGTGCTCCGGG
This sequence comes from Streptomyces sp. NPDC058678, assembly GCF_042714835.1. NCBI lineage: Bacteria > Bacillati > Actinomycetota > Actinomycetes > Kitasatosporales > Streptomycetaceae > Streptomyces > Streptomyces sp. NPDC058678. Next base: position 111,459 of record NZ_JBHXSG010000024.1, read on the forward strand.
TTCAGAGGGGGATACCCGCCAAGGGTAAGTCCGTGGCCCCCCGTCTCACTCTCCGAGGGTCTCGCCGGCACCGATGCGCACCCCGCGCGCCCAGTCGGCGGCCCTCATCGGCTTCTTGCCCTGAGCCTGCACCCACAGCAGCTCGACGGCGTACGAGCCCGTGCCGACGTGGACGTCGTTCTTGCCGACGGAGAGCGCGCCGGGGGCCAGGTCGGTGCGCTCGGGCACGGGCCGGACCTGAATGAGCTTGAGCCGCTCGCCCCGGAAGACGGTCCAGGCGCCGGGCGCCGGAGTGCACCCGCGCACCACCCGGTCCACCCGCAGTGCCGGGGTCACCCAGTCCACCTGGGCGTCCTCGACGGTGATCTTCGGGGCGAGGGTGATGCCCTCGGTGGGCTGCGGTACGGCCTTCAGCGTGCCGTCCGCGATCCCGTCCATGGTCGCGGCGAGCAGCCCGGAGCCCGCGAAGGCGAGCCGGGTCAACAGGTCGCCGCTGGTGTCGGTGGGCCGGATCTCCTGGGTGACCGTGCCGTAGACGGGCCCGGAGTCGAGCCCCTCCTCGATCAGGAAGGTCGAGGCGCCGGTGATCTCGTCCCCCGCCATGATGGCGTGCTGCACGGGCGCGGCCCCGCGCCACGCGGGCAGCAGCGAGAAGTGCAGGTTGACCCAGCCGTGGGCGGGGATGTCGAGGGCCACCCTGGGCAGCAGCGCGCCGTAGGCGACGACGGGACAGCAGTCCGGGGCGATCTCCCCGAGCCGCTCCAGGAACTCCGGATCCCGCGGCCTGACCGGCTTCAGCACCTCGATCCCGGCTTCCTCCGCCCGCTGGGCGACGGGAGAGGCGACCAGCCTCCGCCCACGTCCGGCCGGCGCGTCGGGTCGCGTGACGACGGCGGCCACCTCGTGCCGCCCGGAGGCGAGCAGAGCGTCCAGAGCGGGAACGGCGACCTCGGGGGTACCGGCGAAGACGAGCTTCATGGGTGGGTTCGGGCCTCTCGGGCGGGGGTGGGACGGGCAACTCCCAAGTCTATGACCACGTATGGAACAGCGGCGGGAGACCGATCGGAGGCCGACGGCCGAGGCGCAAACCCCCCTCCAGGGGCGTACGCATATGCCCATACGCCCCCGGTGCGTGACCAGCGGAGCGTAGACGCGTTGGTCAAGAGAGAGTTGACCAACGCGGGCCGCACATCGCGCGGCCCGATCCTTTTCATCGCCGGTTCGAGAGGCTTGTTCATGGCCGACCACGCAACCCACGACGCCCAGGCTCGGGCCAGCCTGCACTTGCTGGTGCGGGACATCGAGCGGGTCCGCCGGCAGGTGGACGCACTGCGCACGCTCACCGCCCAGCTGGGCAACGTCTACCGCCCGCGCCGCTCCGGCCCGTCCACAGGCTTCGTCGTCTACGGACGCGCCCCCGCCCCGACGGTCCGACTCGCCCAGGAACTGCGGGACAGTGTCGAGACCCTGGTCACGGCCGCCGTGGACTTCGACCGCTCACTCGGCTTCTCGTGGGACGCGGTGGGTTCCGCCCTCGGAGTCACCAAGCAGGCGGTGCACCGCCGTTACGGCGCGCGCCGCGCCACGGCCCAGACGGCGACCGAGCCCGAGCGGACCACGGACGCCGCGCCTTCCCGCACGGTCAACGTGGGCTCCGGTATCACCACCGTGCCCACGGTGCCCGCCGCACGCTCGATGCCGACCCAGCCGACGGCAGGCAGCCCGTCCCTCCGCGACGAGGCCAGGCCGACCGCCTTCCCCGCCCCGCGCAACGGCTGACCGACCCCCTCCCTGCCCTCCCGGCGCATCCGGGAGGGCAGCCGCGTGTCACGGGCCCACCGCTCGACCGCGTTCCGGCGCGGCACCGTGTTCCGGCACATGGGGCGACCGCGCAGCCCCGGCCACCGGCTTCGGGCGCCGAGGTCATCGAAGCGTCCGACAACCCCCGGCGAGGTCCGTATCGCCGTGCCACAGCCACCGAACACCCCCGGCCAGACCCGAACCGCCGTGCCACAGCCACCGAACACCCCCGGCCAGACCCGCAACCCAGTGACCAGTCCACCGACACCCCCGGCCAGACCCGCAACCCCGTGACCAGTCCACCGACACCCCCGGCCGGACCCGCAACCCCGTGACCAGTCCACCGACACCCCCGACCCGATCCGCAACGCGGCGCCCGTCGTTTGCCCATCGCCTCAGCCGATGTCGGGCGGATCGATCCGCACCCGGACCCCGGCCTCCCCGCCCCCACGCGCCATCCGCGCCGCCTGCGCGGCCTTCAGCGCGGACGCCAGCGCCGCCCCCGTCCCCGGCGGCACCCGGATCAGCGCCCGCTCCCAGTGCTCACCGGGCGGCGGCGCCCCCGCGCGGCGCGGGCGCCCGGCGGTCGTGACGGGCACCGGCACGGGCCCCAACACCTCGGCCTCCGAAGGCAGCTCCACCGCCCCCAGGAACTCGGCGAGCGCCTCCGCGGGCGCCGACACCGCCGCCATCCGCGACACCGGGGGAAATCCCAGCTCGGCCCGCTCGGAGAGCTCCCGCACCGCATGGCCCACGGGGTCCCATCGCACGAGGGCCTGCACGGGCCGCAGCGTGGGTTCGGCGACGATGACGACCGTGCCCCCGGCACCCTGTGGACGTACCAGCGCCGCCGCCCCGATCCACCGCCGCAACGCGTCCTCACCGGCGCGCAGATCAGGGCGCCCCAGCATGGCCCAGCCGTCCAGCAGCAGCGCGGCCGCGTACCCGCCCTCGGCGACGGGTTCGGCCCCTGGCGTGCTCACCACCAGCGCGGGCGCCGACGCCACGGTGTCCAGCACCTGCTCGCGCCCGGAGGTCCGCACCGGCACGGCGGGAAACGCCCGCCCCAGTTCCTCCGCGGTCCGCCGCGCCCCGACGACCTGCGCCCGCAGCCTGAACGCACCGCACTCCGGGCAGTGCCAGGCTCCCTCGTCGCGCCCGCACCACCCGCACCGCAGCGCGGCCCCGGACTCCTGCGCCTCCAAGGGCCCGGCGCACTGCCGACAGCGCGCGGGGGCCCGGCAGTTGGCGCACGCCATCCGCGGTACGTAACCCCGCCGGGGCACCTGGACGAGCACCGGCCCGTGCCGCAGCCCCTCTCTGACGACCTGCCAGGCGAGGGTGGGCAGCCGGGCGGCCCGGGCGGCCTCGTCCCGCGCGAGATCGCCGTCACCGACGGTCCGGACGAGCGCAGCGGCGCTCCTCACCTGTTCCCGCTCCGCGACGAGCGGCCGGGCCCACCCACTCTCCACCAGCTGTGCCGCCTCCACGGTGCAGCTCCAACTCCCGAGCAGAAAGGCGCACTTGTCCAGCGCGGCTCGCAGCAGCAGCACCTCCCTGGCATGGGGCTGGGGTGCGTGCTGCTCGCTGTGGCTGTCGTCGCCGTCCTCCCAGATGGCGACCAGCCCGAGATCCTGCACAGGGGCGAACATGGCGGCCCGTGTTCCGATGACCGCCCGTACGGAGCCGCGCCGCACGGCGAGCCACTCCCGATACCGTTTCTCGGGCCCGGCGTCGGCGGTGAGCACGGCATGGCGCCCCTCCCCCAGCAACGCCGTCAACGCGGCGTCGGCGCGCGCGACCGCCCGCCCGTCCGGCAGCACCGCCAGCGCGCCGCGCCCGGAGGCGAGCGTCGCCGCCACGGCCCGCGCCAGTTCCTCGCTCCACTGCGGCCCGGGCAACGCGTTCCACACGGCCCGCGGCGCGCCCCCCGAGGCCAGCGCCTCCACGAACGCGGCCCCGTGCTCGTACCGCTCCCAGGACCCCGCCTCGGGCGCACTCGGCGGCGGCAGCGGCGCGGGGGACGGCCGCTGCTCGGCCCTCGCGCTGCGCGGCGGTACGGCGAGCTGCAGCACGTCGGCAAGGCTCCCGGCGTACCGGTCGGCGACCGCCCGCGCCAGCCCCAGCAGTTCCTCGCCCAGGACCGGCTCCGGCGACACGACCTGGGCCAGCGCGGCGAGCGGCCCGGGATAGTCGGACTCGGGGAGCCGCTCGACGAGAAACCCGTCGATCAGCCCGCCGCCTTCACGCCGTCCGTCCCGCACCCGATGCCGCCCGGCCCCGAACCGCACCCGCACCCGCACCCCGGGCTGCGCGTCGGCGTCCAGTTCCTCGGGCACCGCGTAGTCGAAGTACCGGTCGAGATGCAGCACCCCCTTGTCCACCAGCACCCGGGCGACGGGCAGCTCCTTGGCCAGCGCCGCCCCGCGCCAGGTCCGCGGCTTGGCCCGCGGCGTCTTCGCCTGCCGGACACTGTCCCGAATGAGCGCAAGCTGCTCGGGCGGCGCCCCCTCGGCCCCACCGTCCACCGACCCGTTCTCGCTGCTCACACTTGCATTTTTACCAAACGCCACTGACAACCGACGGCGCCCGAGGTCTCCCGCGGTGACGGCGCGCACTCTGCCTTGGACCACTCGGCCACACCACCGGGGACATGCCCCGGCCGGCGGCGGGATTCGAACCCGCGGGGGCTTGCGAGCCCCGAAGTATCCGTCACCTTCGCACCGGACGCCCCGGCGTCGAACCTCCCGAGCTCAAAAGTGGCAGCGGTACGCAAAAAGCTCGGCTTCACCGCGCGCCCCTGGGCGCACTCCACAGAAGTACCCGCGACCATCGCACCGGGAGATCACCCACCCTACGAATCGACCAGCCCGATCCACCAGCCATTTCCGCCCGGCCGAACGCGTTCGAGGCCCGGCCCCCACGGGGAGCCGAGCCTCGTACGGAGCAGGTTGCCCTACAACTACAGCCCCGCAGCCTTCCGCAACGCGTCCACGCGGTCCGTCTTCTCCCACGTGAACTCGGGCAGCTCGCGGCCGAAGTGGCCGTACGCCGCCGTGCGGGCGTAGATCGGGCGGAGCAGGTCGAGGTCGCGGATGATGGCGGCCGGGCGGAGGTCGAAGACCTCGTCGATGGCCTTCTCGATCCGGTCGGTGTCGACCTTGGCGGTGCCGAAGGTCTCCACGAACAGGCCGACCGGCTCGGCCTTGCCGATCGCGTAGGCGACCTGGACCTCGCAGCGGGTGGCGAGGCCCGCGGCGACCACGTTCTTGGCGACCCAGCGCATCGCGTACGCCGCCGAACGGTCCACCTTGGACGGGTCCTTGCCGGAGAACGCGCCACCGCCGTGGCGGGCCATGCCGCCGTACGTGTCGATGATGATCTTGCGGCCGGTCAGGCCGGCGTCGCCCATCGGGCCGCCGATCTCGAAGCGGCCGGTCGGGTTCACCAGGAGACGGTAGTTCTCTGTTTCCAGCTTGATGCCGTCGTCCAGCAGCGCCTTCAGCTCCGGCTCCACGACGAACTCGCGGATGTCGGGGGCGAGCAGCGACTCGAGGTCGATGTCCGAGGCGTGCTGCGAGGAGACCACGACCGTGTCGAGGCGGACGGCCTTGTCGCCGTCGTACTCGATGGTGACCTGCGTCTTGCCGTCCGGGCGCAGGTAGGGGATGGTGCCGTTCTTGCGGACCTCGGACAGGCGGTTGGAGAGGCGGTGCGCCAGGAAGATCGGCAGCGGCATCAGGGTCGGCGTCTCGTCGCACGCGTAACCGAACATCAGGCCCTGGTCACCCGCGCCCTGGCGGTCCAGCTCGTCCTCGTCGCCCTCGACCCGGGACTCGTAGGCGGTGTCGACGCCCTGCGCGATGTCCGGGGACTGCGCGCCGATCGACACCGAGACACCACAGGAGGCGCCGTCGAAGCCCTTCTTCGAGGAGTCGTAGCCGATCTCCAGGATCTTGTCGCGGACCAGCTGGGCGATCGGCGCGTACGCCTTGGTCGTTACCTCTCCGGCCACGTGCACCAGGCCGGTCGTGATCAGCGTCTCGACGGCGACCCGGGAAGTCGGGTCCTCCTTCAGGAGCGCGTCGAGAATGGTGTCGCTGATCTGGTCAGCGATCTTGTCGGGGTGACCCTCGGTCACGGACTCCGAGGTGAACAGGCGACGGGACACAACGCTCCCTGGGTTTGCAGCGGCTGCTGGCTGATCATTGGCGGACGGCCGGGGGCTGCGCCCGGCGTCGTCCGAGAACAGTTTATCGGTCGCGCTCGGCCATCGGCCTCCCTGTCTCGCCTCTCGGGAGGGCTGTGACCTGCGGCACGGGCATTCTGCCCAATTGCGAGCGGGCTTGGCCAGGGGCGCCACGCCCCAATCTGCGGGGTTCGAGCGATCCTTGGGCCGAAAGGAACCCTCAGCCCAGGCGTTCGGCCACCAGATCCCACACGGTTTCGGCCAGGGCTTCCTTCGGGCCGTGCGGCACCGGGGTCTCGCTGCCGTCGGCGCCGAGCACGAGGGCCTCGTTCTCCTCGGAGCCGAAGGTCTTGCGCTCCCCCACCTCATTCACGACGAGGAGGTCGCAGCCCTTGCGCCGCAGCTTCGTACGGCCGTTGGCCAGCACGTCGTCCGTCTCGGCGGCGAAGCCGACGACCACCTGGCCGGGCCGGGCGCGGTCGGCGGAGATCTCCGCGAGGATGTCCGGATTCCGTATGAGCACGATGGGGTCGGGGTCCTGGCCGTCCTTCTTCTTGATCTTTCCGGCCGCGTACGTCTCCGGCCGGAAGTCGGCCACCGCGGCGGCCATGACGACCACGTCGGCGTCCGCGGCGGCCTTCAGCACCGCCTCCCGTAGCTGCACGGCCGTCCCGACCGGGACGACGTCCACGCCCGCCGGGTCGGGCAGGCCGGTGTTCGCCGCGACCAGCGTGACCCGGGCGCCCCGCGCGGCGGCGGTGCGGGCGAGGGCGTAGCCCTGCTTGCCGGAGGAGCGGTTGCCGAGGAAACGGACCGGATCGAGGGGTTCGCGGGTGCCGCCGGCGCTGACGACGACATGCCGGCCGGTGAGGTCGGGTGGGGTGACGCCCCGGGCCAGGACCCGACGACAGACCTCGAAGATCTCGGCGGGATCGGGCAGTCGGCCCTTGCCCGTGTCGACACCGGTGAGGCGGCCCACAGCCGGTTCGACGACCACGGCGCCCCGGCGGCGCAGCGTCGACACGTTCTCCTGGGTGGCCGGGTGTTCCCACATCTCGGTGTGCATCGCGGGCGCGAAGACCACCGGGCAGCGGGCGGTGAGCAGGGTGTTGGTGAGGAGGTCGTCGGCGAGACCGTGGGCGGCCTTGGCGAGCATGTCCGCGGTGGCGGGGGCGACGACCACCAGGTCGGCGTGCTGGCCGATGCGGACGTGCGGCACCTCGTGGACGTCGTCCCAGACCTCGGTCGAGACCGGGTTGCCGGAGAGCGCGGACCAGGTGGCGGCGCCGACGAAGTGCAGGGCGGACGCGGTGGGGACGACCCGGACGTCATGGCCCGACTCCGTCAGTCTGCGCAGCAGCTCACAGGCCTTGTACGCGGCGATGCCACCGCTGACGCCCAGGACGACCTTCGGTTTGTCCACCGTCTCTCCCCGACCTCGGAAAACGTATGTCCCCATGCTGCACCACCGCGGGGGACGACCCCTCACCCCCGAGCAGACCACAGGCCCGGCAGTCGCGCTGCCGGGCCTGTGGAAAAGCTCACCGCAAGCTGAAAATACTACTGCGCCGGGCCCTCGACAGCCTCGGACGTCAGCAGACCCGCGTTGATCTCGCGCAGGGCGATCGACAGCGGCTTCTCGTGGACGTGGGTGTCAACGAGCGGACCGACGTACTCGAGGAGGCCCTCGCCGAGCTGCGAGTAGTACGCGTTGATCTGGCGGGCCCGCTTGGCCGCGTAGATGACGAGGCTGTACTTCGAGTCCGTGGCCTCGAGAAGCTCGTCGATCGGCGGGTTGATGATGCCCTCGGGCGCGGAGATGGAAGAGGACACGCTCTACCTTCCGATGGATGGGAAAAGATCAGTCATGATCACACAACTTCCATCAAGGCTAGCAGCTCGCGTGCTACATCCTCGACGGAGGTGTTGACCAGGGTCACGTCGAACTCCGGCTCGGCCGCCAGTTCGATCTTCGCCGCCTCCAGGCGGCGCTCGATCACCTCGGGCGGCTCGGTGCCCCGACCGGTGAGTCTGCGCACCAGCTCCTCCCAGGAGGGCGGAGCCAGGAACACCAGCTGGGCGTCCTTCATGGACTCGCGGACCTGCCGGGCTCCCTGGAGGTCGATCTCCAGGAGCACGGGCTCACCCGCCTCCAGGCGCTCCAGCACGGCCGCACGCGGCGTGCCGTAGCGGTTGCCGGCGAACTCGGCCCACTCCAGCAGCTCACCGTTGGCGATCAGCTTGTCCATCTCCTCGTCGGTGACGAAGAAGTACTGGACTCCGTGCTTCTCGCCGGGGCGGGGCTTGCGGGTCGTCGCCGACACCGAGAGCCAGACCTCGGGGTGTTCCTTGCGCATATGAGCGACGACCGTGCTCTTGCCGACCCCGGAGGGGCCGGAGAGCACGGTCAGCCGCGGACGTTCACTCATGCAGCGATTATTCCAGCAATCCCGGAGTGCCCGGGACTCCCTTCCCCGAGTGACCCGGGTTCAGGAGCCGGTGCTGCCGAACTCACGCTCCAAAGAGGCGATCTGGTTGGAACCGAGGCCGCGCACACGGCGGCTTTCGGAGATGCCGAGTCGCTCCATGATCTGCTTGGCGCGGACCTTGCCCACGCCTGGCAGGGACTCGAGCAGCGCGGAGACCTTCATCTTGCCGATGACGTCGTTCTCCTGGCCCTGCTTGATGACCTCGTGCAGGGAGGCGCCGGAGTGCTTGAGTCGATTCTTGACCTCGGCCCGCTCCCGGCGAGCCGCGGCGGCCTTTTCGAGCGCGGCTGCGCGCTGTTCAGGGGTAAGGGGCGGAAGAGCCACGCCTACGTCACCTCGGATGTCGAACTGTCGGATACGGACCGGTGAGGAACCTAGTCGCCCCACACCTGGGGAGCCACGAGCAACACGCTTGCCCGTTCACTCTCGTCGGAGACTAGCGGCCAAGTGCGCCAGAGTCAGCGAGAACAGCGGAAAAGTCCTGGTCAGCCTGCGCCAGGCCGGACATTTCAGACATACTGCCCAGGATTTGAGGATGTATTCAGACTCAAGTCGGCTCCGGACCACTCATCGGAGGACTCGGGCGAGTGAGGCGAGAGTCTCAGGCGGCCGCCACCGCGGCCCGGATCTCCTCCGCGAAGCGGTCCGCTGCGTCACGCAGTGCGACGACGTCGGGACCGTGGCGCAACACACCTCGGCTGACGTTCGGCACGACGTTGCGCACGGCCGCACCGAAAGCACCCGGAAGATCGGCCGGAGTGGCCCCCTGGGCGCCGATCCCGGGCGCCAGGAGCGGCCCGTTGATGTCCAGGTCGTACGACGACAGGTCGCCCAGTGTGGCGCCCACGACGGCCCCGAAGGAGCCCAGGGGCCCCTCCCCCGCGTTCTCGGCGGCCAGGTGGGCCAGCATCGTCGCTCCGACGTCACGGCCGTCCGCACGGATCGCGTGCTGGACCTCGCCGCCCTCCGGGTTCGAGGTCAGGGCGAGCACGAACAGACCGGTGCCGGTCTCCCGCGCCAGCCGGACGGCGGGCCGGAGCGAGCCGTAGCCGAGATACGGCGAGACGGTCAGGGCGTCGGAGAAGAGCGGGGCGTCCTTGTGGAGGAAGGACTCGGCGTACGCGGCCATGGTCGAGCCGATGTCGCCGCGCTTGGCGTCCATCACGACCAGCGCGCCGGCCGCTCGCGCCTCGGCGACCGACTTCTCCAGCACGGCGACGCCACGCGAGCCGAAGCGCTCGAAGAAGGCGCTCTGCGGCTTGAGGACGGCGACCCGGTCCGCCATCGCCTCGACGACCGTGCGGCTGAACCGCTCCAGGCCGGTTACGTCGTCGTTCAGACCCCACTCAATGAGCAGGGCGGCGTGCGGGTCGATGCCGACGCACAAGGGGCCGCGCTCGTCCATCGCCCGGCGCAGGCGTGCGCCGAAGGGCTCCAGGGTCATGCCGTCTTCCTCACGTCGGCGCCGACCGCGTCGGCGAGGGTCTCGTAGGGGCTCGTGCGCAGACGCGCGGCGAGTCCCTTGTGGATGGCGCGGCCCCAGAAGGGCCCCTCGTAGACGAAGGCGCTGTACCCCTGGACCAGCGTGGCGCCCGCCAGGATGCGCTGCCAGGCGTCCTCGGCGTTCTCGATGCCGCCGACGCCCACCAGGGTGATCCGGTCGCCCACGCGCGCGTAGAGGCGACGCAGCACCTCCAGGGAGCGCGCCTTCAGGGGCGCTCCGGACAGACCCCCGGTCTCCTTCACCACGCGGGGCTCGGACTTCAGGCCGAGGCCTTCGCGCGCGATGGTGGTGTTGGTGGCGATGATCCCGTCCAGGCCGAGCTCGACGGCCAGGTCGGCGACCGCGTCGACGTCCGCGTCGGCGAGGTCCGGCGCGATCTTCACCAGGAGCGGGACGTGGCGCGAGGTGACCCTGCGGTCGGCGGCCTCGCGGACGGCGCTCAGCAGGGGCCGCAGCGCCTCGGTGGCCTGCAGGTTGCGCAGCCCCGGCGTGTTCGGCGACGACACGTTCACGACCAGGTAGTCGGCGTACGGCGCCAGCCGCTCGGTCGACTTCACGTAGTCCCCGACGGCCTCCTCCTCCGGGACGGCCTTGGTCTTGCCGATGTTGACGCCGACGACGGTCCTGAAGACGGGCGTACGGGAGGCCAGGCGGGCGGCAACAGTCAGGGAGCCCTCGTTGTTGAAGCCCATGCGGTTGATCAGCGCGCGGTCCTTCACGAGCCGGAACAGCCGCTTCTTGGGGTTGCCGGGCTGCGCCTCCCCCGTGACCGTGCCGATCTCGACATGGTCGAAGCCGAGCATCGACATGCCGTCGATGGCGACGGCGTTCTTGTCGAAGCCGGCGGCGAGTCCGAAGGGGCCGTGCATCCGCAGGCCGAAGGCCTCCGTGCGCAGCTCCTTGTGGCGGGGCGCGAGGGCGGCGGCGACGAACGTCCGCAGGACCGGGATCCGGACGGCGAGCCGGATCCAGCGGAAGGCCAGGTAATGGGCCTTCTCCGGGTCCATCCGGGTGAAAACCAGACGGAAGAAGAGCTTGTACATCGCGAGAGTCCTCTGGGGTCCTCATGAAGAGGGGGACACCTTCCGGTGTCCCCCTCAGGGCTGCTAGTCGCGGGCCGCGGTCAGGTGTCGCGCGTGTTCCTGGAGCGATCGGACGCCCACGTCTCCGTGGTTGAGGGCGTCGATGCCCTGGACGGCCGCCGCGAGCGCCTGGACGGTCGTCAGACACGGCACGGACCGCGCCACCGCCGCCGTACGGATCTCGTAGCCGTCGAGGCGGCCACCGGTGCCGTACGGGGTGTTGACGATGAGGTCGACCTCGCCGTCGTGGATGAGCTGGACGATGGTCTTCTCGCCGTTCGGGCCGGTGCCCTCGGACTGCTTGCGTACGACCGTGGCGTTGATGCCGTTGCGCTTGAGGACCTCGGCCGTGCCGGAGGTGGCGAGCAGCTCGAAGCCGTGGGCGACCAGTTCGCGCGCCGGGAAGATCATCGAGCGCTTGTCGCGGTTGGCGACCGAGATGAAGGCGCGGCCCTTGGTCGGCAGCGGGCCGTAGGCGCCGGCCTGCGACTTGGCGTACGCCGTGCCGAAGACGGAGTCGATGCCCATGACCTCGCCGGTGGAGCGCATCTCCGGGCCGAGGACCGTGTCCACGCCCCGCCCGTGGATGTCACGGAAGCGCGACCACGGCATGACGGCCTCCTTGACGGAGATCGGTGCGTCGAGCGGGAGTTCGCCGCCGTCACCGGTCGCCGGGAGCAGCCCTTCCGCGCGCAGCTCGGCGACGGTCGCGCCCAGGGAGATCCTGGCGGCGGCCTTCGCCAGCGGCACCGCGGTCGCCTTCGAGGTGAAGGGGACGGTGCGGGAGGCACGCGGGTTGGCTTCGAGGACGTAGAGGATGTCGCCGGCCATCGCGAACTGAATGTTGATGAGCCCGCGGACGCCGACACCCTTCGCGATGGCCTCCGTGGAGGCCCGCAGGCGCTTGATGTCGAAGCCGCCGAGCGTGATCGGCGGCAGCGCGCACGCCGAGTCGCCGGAGTGGATGCCGGCCTCCTCGATGTGCTCCATGACACCGCCGAGGTAGAGCTCCTCGCCGTCGTACAGGGCGTCGACGTCGATCTCGATCGCGTCGTCGAGGAAGCGGTCGACCAGGACCGGCCGGGAGGGGCTGATCTCGGTGGACTCGGCGATGTACGACTGCAGGCGCGTCTCGTCGTAGACGATCTCCATGCCGCGCCCGCCGAGGACGTACGACGGCCGCACCAGGACCGGGTAGCCGATCTCGTCGGCGATGGCCTTGGCGCCCGCGAAGGTGGTCGCGGTGCCGTGCTTGGGGGCCGGGAGACCGGCCTCCGCGAGGACCTGACCGAAGGCGCCGCGGTCCTCGGCGGCGTGGATCGCCTCGGGCGGGGTGCCCACCACCGGTACGCCGTTGTCCTTCAGGGCCTGCGCCAGACCCAGCGGGGTCTGGCCGCCGAGCTGCACGATCACGCCCGCGATCGGGCCGGCCTGCGCCTCCGCGTGGACGATCTCCAGCACGTCTTCCAGCGTCAGCGGCTCGAAGTACAGGCGGTCGGAGGTGTCGTAGTCCGTGGAGACGGTCTCCGGGTTGCAGTTGACCATCACGGTCTCGTAGCCGGCGTCGCTCAGCGCGAAGGAGGCGTGGACGCAGGAGTAGTCGAACTCGATGCCCTGGCCGATGCGGTTGGGCCCGGAGCCCAGGATGATGACGGCCGGCTTCTCGCGAGGGGCTACCTCGGTCTCCTCGTCGTAGGAGGAGTAGAAGTACGGCGTCTTCGCGGCGAACTCGGCGGCGCACGTGTCGACCGTCTTGTACACCGGGCGTACGCCCAGCGCGTGCCGCACCTCGCGCACGACGTCCTCGCGCAGGCCCCGGATCTCGCCGATCTGCTGGTCGGAGAAGCCGTGCCGCTTGGCCTCGGCGAGCAGTTCGGCGTCCAGGCGCTCGGCGGCGGCGAGTTCGTCCGCCACCTCCTTGATCAGGAAGAGCTGGTCCACGAACCAGGGGTCGATCTTCGTGTACGTGAAGATCTCCTCCGGCGTGGCACCGGCGCGGATCGCCTGCATGACCGTGTTGATCCGGCCGTCGGTGGGGCGGACCGAGGCCTCCAGGAGCTCCTTCTTGTCGCCCGTCTGGCCGACGAAGGTGAACTGCGAGCCCTTCTTCTCCAGCGAGCGCAGCGCCTTCTGGAACGCCTCGGTGAAGTTCCGGCCGATGGCCATGGCCTCGCCGACCGACTTCATGGTCGTGGTCAGCGTCGAGTCGGCCGAGGGGAACTTCTCGAAGGCGAACCGCGGGGCCTTGACGACCACGTAGTCGAGGGTCGGCTCGAAGGACGCCGGGGTCTTCTCCGTGATGTCGTTCGGGATCTCGTCGAGGGTGTAGCCGACGGCCAGCTTGGCGGCGATCTTGGCGATCGGGAAGCCGGTGGCCTTGGAGGCGAGGGCCGAGGAGCGCGAGACGCGCGGGTTCATCTCGATGACGATGATGCGGCCGTCCACCGGGTCGACCGCGAACTGGATGTTGCAGCCGCCGGTGTCGACGCCGACCTCGCGGATGATCGCGATGCCGATGTCACGCAGGCGCTGGTACTCGCGGTCGGTCAGTGTCATCGCGGGGGCGACGGTGATCGAGTCGCCGGTGTGGACGCCCATCGGGTCGAAGTTCTCGATGGAGCAGACGACCACGACGTTGTCGTTCTTGTCGCGCATGAGCTCCAGCTCGTACTCCTTCCAGCCGAGGATGGACTCCTCCAGGAGCACCTCGGTGGTGGGAGACAGCGTGAGGCCCTGACCGGCGATCCGGCGCAGCTCCTCCTCGTTGTGCGCGAAGCCGGAGCCGGCGCCGCCCATGGTGAAGGAGGGGCGGACGACGACCGGGTAGCCGCCGAGCTGCTCGACCCCCTTCAGCACGTCGTCCATCGAGTGGCAGATGTAGGACCGGGCGGACTCGCCGTGCCCGATCTTCTCGCGGACGGCCTCGACGACGTCCTTGAAGAGGTCGCGGTCCTCGCCCTTGTTGATCGCCTCGACGTTGGCGCCGATCAGCTCGACACCGTACTTCTCCAGCACACCCTGCTCGTGCATGGAGATCGCGGTGTTGAGGGCGGTCTGGCCGCCGAGCGTGGGCAGCAGGGCGTCCGGCCGCTCCTTGGCGATGATCTTCTCGACGAACTCCGGGGTGATCGGCTCGACATAGGTGGCGTCGGCGATCTCCGGGTCGGTCATGATCGTCGCCGGGTTGGAGTTCACCAGGATGACGCGCAGGCCCTCGGCCTTGAGGACGCGGCACGCCTGGGTGCCGGAGTAGTCGAACTCGGCGGCCTGGCCGATGACGATCGGGCCGGAGCCGATGACCAGGACGGACTGGATATCGGAGCGCTTAGGCACGCTGGCCCTCCATCAGGGATACGAAGCGGTCGAACAGGTAGGCGGCGTCGTGCGGGCCGGCTGCCGCTTCGGGGTGGTACTGGACGCTGAAGGCGGGGCGGTCGAGGAGCTGCAGCCCCTCCACCACGTTGTCGTTGAGGCAGACGTGCGAGACCTCGGCGCGGCCGAAGGGGGTCTCGGACACCTGGTCGAGGGGGGCGTCGACGGCGAAGCCGTGGTTGTGCGCGGTGACCTCGACCTTGCCGGTGGAACGGTCCTGCACCGGCTGGTTGATGCCGCGGTGGCCGTACTTCAGCTTGTAGGTGCCGAAGCCCAGCGCGCGGCCCAGGATCTGGTTGCCGAAGCAGATGCCGAAGAGCGGCGTTCCACGCTCCAGCACCGCCTGCATCAGCGCGACCGGGTGGTCGGCGGTGGCAGGGTCGCCCGGTCCGTTGGAGAAGAACACGCCGTCCGGGCCGGCCGCGTACACGTCCTCGACGGAGGCCGTCGCGGGCAGCACGTGCACCTCGATGCCGCGCTCGGCCATCCGGTGCGGGGTCATGCCCTTGATGCCGAGGTCGACCGCGGCGACGGTGAACTTCTTCTCGCCGATCGCCGGGACGACGTAGGCCTCCTTGGTGGCGACCTCCGCGGAGAGGTTCGCGCCCTTCATCTCGGGGGCCTGGCGCACCTCGGTGAGCATGGTGCCGTCGTCGGGCAGCGCCTGGCCGGAGAAGATGCCGACGCGCATGGCGCCGCGCTCACGCAGGTGGCGGGTCAGCGCGCGGGTGTCGATGCCGGAGATGCCGACGACACCCTGCTGACGCAGCTCGTCGTCGAGCGAGCGGCGGGAGCGCCAGTTGGACGGCACGCGCGCGGGGTCGCGCACGACGTATCCGGCGACCCAGATCTGCTTCGACTCGGGGTCCTCGTCGTTGACGCCGGTGTTGCCGACGTGCGGGGCGGTCATCACGACGACCTGGCGGTGGTACGACGGGTCGGTGAGCGTCTCTTGGTAGCCGGTCATCCCGGTGGAGAACACGGCCTCGCCGAAGGTCACCCCCACGGCCCCGTAGGCACGGCCGCGGAAGATGCGGCCGTCCTCCAGGACGAGTACGGCGGGAGGCGCCTTCGTGTCGGAAGCGATTCCCTTGGTGGAGGTCGTCATCGTTCGGCGCCTTCCCTGGTGGTTGTTTTGATCATGGAGTTAATGACGTCGACCCACTCGTTGTGCTCGGCCGCGCGCTCGGAGCGGAACCCGGAGTCGAGCAGCCGGTCGCCGTGCGACCAGGTGACCACGAGCAGTCCGCCCTCGGTCAGCACCTTGCCGGCGATGCCCTTGTCGAGCCGGGCCTCACGCAGCGCCTCGAGAGGGACGAAGAAATCCGTCGCTCCCGGACGTACGACGTCCAGTCCCGCGTCCGTCAGCGTGAGCTCGACCCGGCTGCGGGTGCCCAGGCCGTGCGCCACGATGCGGTCGAGCCACTGCCCGGCAGTGGTGGAGCCGTGGTAGCGGCCGCTCATCGTCAGTTTGGCCGCTCCGGGCTCCTGCGGCATTCCAGGCAGCGACGGCTTGCCGTCTCCGTTGAGGGTGATGGTGGGAGACGGGCGGGCGGGCAGCTCGGGCAGGTCGCCCTGGAGGGTGCCGCGCCACTTCCAGCCCTCGCGCATCAGCCAGTAGAGGAGCGCGACGAACAGGGCGAGACCGACGAGCCAGCCGATGCGGGCGGCCCAGTCGGTGACCTGAGCCGATTCCTTCTCTGCGGCCAGCAGAATTACAGGTGTCACGTGAGCTTCCCGTCGACGAGCGTGGCCTTGCCCCGGAGCCAGGTGCGCGTGACACGGCCCGGCAGCTCGCGACCCTCGTAGGGCGTGTTGCGGCTGCGCGAGGCGAAGCCCGCGGGGTCCACGGATCCACGGTATTCCGTGTCGACGAGAGCGAGGTTGGCGGGCTCACCTGCCGAGACGGGACGGCCGTGGCCCTTGGCCTGCCCGATGCGGGCCGGGGCGAAGGACATACGGTCGGCGACCTGGGCCCAGTCGAGCAGTCCGGTGTCGACCATCGTCTCCTGGACCACCGACAGCGCGGTCTCCAGGCCGACCATGCCCATGGCGGCCGCGGCCCACTCGCAGTCCTTGTCCTCGTGCGGGTGCGGGGCGTGGTCGGTGGCGACGATGTCGATCGTGCCGTCGGCGAGCGCCTCGCGCAGGGCGAGCACGTCCCGCTCGGTGCGCAGCGGCGGGTTGACCTTGAAGACCGGGTTGTACGTCCGTACCAGCTCGTCGGTGAGCAGGAGGTGGTGCGGGGTGACCTCGGCGGTGACGTCGATGCCGCGGGACTTGGCCCAGCGCACGATCTCCACCGAGCCCGCGGTCGACAGGTGGCAGATGTGGACGCGGGAACCGACGTGCTCGGCGAGCAGGACATCCCGGGCGATGATCGATTCTTCGGCCACCGCGGGCCAGCCCCCGAGCCCCAGCTCGGCGGAGACGACGCCCTCGTTCATCTGGGCGCCCTCGGTCAGCCGCGGCTCCTGCGCGTGCTGGGCGACGACCCCGCCGAAGGCCTTCACGTACTCCAGCGCCCGGCGCATCATCACGGCGTCGTCGACGCACTTGCCGTCGTCGGAGAAGACGGTGACGCCGGCGGCCGACTCGTGCATGGCGCCCAGTTCGGCGAGCTTCTTGCCCTCCAGGCCGACGGTGACGGCCCCGATGGGCTGGACGTCGCAGTAGCCGTGCTGGCGGCCGAGCCGGTAGACCTGCTCGACCACTCCGGCGGTGTCGGCGACCGGGAAGGTGTTGGCCATGGCGAACACGGCGGTGTAGCCGCCGGAGGCGGCCGCGCGCGTGCCGGTCAGTACGGTCTCGGAGTCCTCACGGCCGGGCTCGCGCAGATGGGTGTGCAGGTCCACGAGACCCGGCAGGAGCACCTTGCCGCCGGCCTCGACGACCTCCGCGCCCTCGGCCGACAGACCGACGCCCACCTCGGCGATGGTCGCACCGTCGATCAGCACGTCCTGCGGCTCGCCGCCGAGCACCTTCGCACCACGGATAAGGATCTTGCTCATCTGTCTTACTTCTCCTCGTCCGCGGAAAGGGTGTGCGCGGAGCGCTCGCTGGAAGGGTGGTGGTGGGAGACGGGCGGGCGCGTGTGGCTGACGGCGGGTTCGTTGCCGCCCAGAAGCAGGTAGAGGACGGCCATCCGGATGGAGACTCCGTTGGCGACCTGCTCGACGACGGTGCAGCGCTCGGAGTCGGCGACCTCGGCGGTGATCTCCATGCCGCGGACCATCGGACCGGGGTGCATCACGATGGCGTGCTCGGGCATCCTCGCCATGCGCTCGCCGTCGAGGCCGTAGCGCCGCGCGTACTCGCGCTCGGTCGGGAAGAACGCGGCGTTCATCCGTTCCCGCTGGACGCGCAGCATCATCACCGCGTCGGACTTGGGAAGCGTGCTGTCCAGGTCGTACGAGATCTCGCAGGGCCAGGTCTCGACGCCGACCGGCACCAGGGTGGGCGGGGCGACGAGGGTGACCTCGGCGCCGAGGGTGTGCAGCAGGTCGACGTTGGAGCGGGCGACCCGGCTGTGCAGGACGTCGCCGACGATGGTGATCCGCTTGCCGTCGAGGTCCTGCCCGAGCCCGGCGTCCCGGCCGACGAGCCGGCGGCGCATGGTGAAGGCGTCCAGCAGCGCCTGGGTGGGGTGCTGGTGCGTGCCGTCACCGGCGTTGATGACGGCCGCGTCGATCCAGCCGGAGTTGGCCAGGCGGTACGGCGCTCCGGAGGCACCGTGCCGGATGACGACGGCGTCCACGCCCATGGCTTCGAGGGTCTGGGCGGTGTCCTTCAGGGACTCGCCCTTGGACACGCTCGACCCCTTGGCGGAGAAGTTGATGACGTCCGCGGACAGCCGCTTCTCGGCGGCCTCGAAGGAGATCCGGGTCCGGGTGGAGTCCTCGAAGAAGAGGTTGACGACGGTACGGCCGCGCAGGGTCGGCAGTTTCTTGATCGGCCGGTCGGCGACCCGGGCCATCTCCTCGGCGGTGTCGAGGATCAGGACGGCGTCGTCGCGGGTGAGGTCGGCGGCCGAGATGAGATGACGCTGCATCTGTCAGGCTCCGTAAGGCAGTTCAGGTCGGGACGCGGGGTCTGGGGGTGTGCCCCCAGAGGGCACAGCCGGGCGTGCAGGGGTGCTCAGGGACGTACGCCTGAGTGCCGCTACTGCTCGCGCGTCGGGGAGGTCTTCACACCGAGCAGCACGGTGTCGCGACCGTCCTCCTCGGCGAGCTGGACCTTGACCGTCTCCCGCAGCGACGTGGGGAGGTTCTTGCCGACGTAGTCGGCGCGGATGGGCAGTTCGCGGTGGCCTCTGTCGACGAGGACCGCGAGCTGGACCGCGCGGGGGCGCCCGATGTCGTTCAGGGCGTCGAGGGCGGCTCGGATGGTGCGGCCGGAGAAGAGCACGTCGTCGACGAGGACGACCAGCCTGCCGTCGATGCCGTCACCGGGGATGTCGGTGCGGGCCAGCGCACGCGGCGGGTGCATGCGCAGGTCGTCGCGGTACATGGTGATGTCGAGGGAGCCGACCGGGATCTTGCGGTCGGTGATCTCTTCGAGCTTGGCGGCGAGCCGCTGGGCGAGGAAGACGCCCCGGGTCGGAATGCCGAGGAGCACCACGTCGTCGGCGCCCTTGGCGCGCTCGACGATCTCGTGGGCGATGCGGGTCAGTACCCGTGCGATGTCAGGGCCTTCGAGAACCGGCCTGGCATCGGACGCTTGAGTGTCCATAGAAACGGACCTCCTTCTCCGCCTCACGGGACGGACCTTAAAGGACGTCGGATTTGCGCCATCCACGGTAGCAGGCCCACACGGCGTCCCAGTTCACCCCCTTGGCCCAACGGGTCACCGATACCACGGAAGAGTCGGTGCGGACCATTCGGCTTGACGCGGAAGAGTAACGCTGCGTAACCTCACAGTGAGTTACCAGCCGCGCGGCACGGAACAGACCCAGCCGCGTCGACACAGTGTCCGGGGAGCTATATGTCCAGCGAATACGCCAAACAGCTCGGGGCCAAGCTCCGGGCCATCCGCACCCAGCAGGGCCTTTCCCTCCACGGTGTCGAGGAGAAGTCCCAGGGTCGTTGGAAGGCCGTCGTGGTCGGTTCGTACGAGCGCGGCGACCGCGCCGTGACCGTGCAGCGACTCGCCGAGCTGGCGGATTTCTACGGCGTTCCGGTGCAGGAGCTGCTGCCGGGCACCACTCCGGGTGGGGCCGCCGAGCCGCCGCCGAAGCTGGTCCTGGACCTGGAGCGGCTGGCCCACGTGCCGGCCGAGAAGGCGGGCCCCCTCCAGCGGTATGCCGCCACGATCCAGTCCCAGCGCGGTGACTACAACGGCAAGGTGCTCTCGATCCGTCAGGACGACCTGCGCACACTCGCCGTCATCTACGACCAGTCGCCCTCGGTCCTCACCGAGCAGCTGATCAGCTGGGGCGTCCTGGACGCGGACGCGCGCCGCGCGGTGGCCTCCCACGAGGACAGCTGAGCCGCTTCTCATCTGAGCAGAAACGTGCCGCCGGGGTGGCCGGAACTTCATGGTTCCGGCC
>NZ_JBHXSG010000025.1:0-131122 GCF_042714835.1 Streptomyces sp. NPDC058678
GTTCACACGAGGTGAACCGGGCCGTCGGGCGGGAGATCAGCTCTCCGTGGACTCCGTGGTTGCCGCGGCCTTACGGGCCCGGCGCCGAGGCGCGGCCACCGGTTCCGCGGCGGCCTGGGCCGGGATGGCGGCGGTCACCGCGGGCTCCGCGGCCTTGCGGGTGCGACGACGAGGCTTCGTCTCCCCGTCGTCCGCCGCGTCCACGGCCGGTTCGGCCACAGCGGCTGCGGACTTGCGCGTACGACGGGGCTTGACCTCGACCGCGTCACCCTCAACCGCCTTGGCGGCGGCGGTCTTGCGCGTGCGGCGCGGCTTGGCCTCCGCACCCTCGGCGGTGTCGACGGCTGCTTCGGCCGGAGCCGCGGCGGCGGTCTTCCGTGTGCGGCGCGGCTTGGTCACCGTGGCCTCGGCGGTGTCGACCGCGGCCTCGGCACCGGCGGCGGTCTTGCGCGTGCGGCGGGGCTTGGCCTCGGCCGGCTCCGCCTCCGGGACCGCCTGTGCCGGGATCTCGGCGACGACGGCGGGCTCGGCGGCCGTGGTCTTGCGGGTACGGCGACGCGGCTTGGCCTCCACGGCCTCGGCGGTGTCGAGGGCGGCCTCGGCCGGAGCCGCGGCCGCCGTCTTGCGC
This sequence comes from Streptomyces sp. NPDC058678, assembly GCF_042714835.1. Lineage (NCBI taxonomy): Bacteria > Bacillati > Actinomycetota > Actinomycetes > Kitasatosporales > Streptomycetaceae > Streptomyces > Streptomyces sp. NPDC058678. The sequence continues at coordinate 629 of NZ_JBHXSG010000025.1, forward strand.
GTACGGCGGCGAGGCTTGGCCTCGGCTGCCTCGGCTGCCTCGGCTTCCGGAGTGCCGGTGCCCGCGGCCGTGTCGACCGCGACCTCGGCCGCAGTCGCAGCCGTTGCCGTGGCCTTACGGGTACGACGGCGCGGCGCGGCGGCGGGAACCTCGGCCTCCGGCACCGCCGGGGCCTCCGTCACCGTCTCCGGCGTCGTGGACTCGGCTGTGTCGACCACGGTCTCCGCGGACTTACGGGTACGGCGGCGGCGTGGCTTCGCCGGGGTCTCGGCGGTGTCGAGGGCAGCGGTGCCCTCGGCCGTCGCGACGGCGGCCTCCGCGGCCTCCGTGGCCGGGGCGACCTCGGCCACCGTCGGCTCGGTCGTCACGGCTGCCGTGGCCGGCGCCGTCTCCGACGATCCGCCGCGGGTGCGGCGACGGCGACGTGGGGTGCGGGTCGCCGTGGCGGTGCCGTCCTCCGGGGCGGTGGTCTCCTGCGGGGCGACGACGCCCTCGGCGGGAGCCGTCCCGGCGGGAGCGGTCGTGTCCAGCGGGGTGCCGTTGCGGGTGCGGCGGCGGCGACGCGGCGTACGCGCCGAACGCTCGTCCTCGGCCGAACGGGACTCGTCCCGACCGCCTCGGCTGTCGCGGTCACCTCGACCGCCGCGGTCGCCACGGCCGCCGCGGTCACCACGACCACCACGGTCACCGCGACCACCACGGCCGCCCGTCTCGCCCAGGTCCTCCAGCTCCTCCGCCCCGAGCCCGGCGCGCGTGCGCTCCGAGCGCGGCAGGACACCCTTGGTGCCCGCGGGGATGCTCAGCTCCTCGAAGAGGTGCGGGGAGGTGGAGTACGTCTCCGGCGGGTCGTTGAACCCGAGGTCCAGCGCCTTGTTGATGAGCTGCCAGCGCGGGATGTCGTCCCAGTCGACGAGCGTGATCGCGATGCCCTTGGCGCCCGCGCGGCCCGTACGGCCGATGCGGTGCAGGTACGTCTTCTCGTCCTCGGGGGACTGGTAGTTGATGACGTGGGTGACGCCTTCGACGTCGATACCGCGCGCGGCGACATCGGTGCAGACGAGGACATCCACCTTGCCGTTGCGGAACGCGCGCAGCGCCTGCTCGCGGGCGCCCTGGCCGAGGTCGCCGTGGACCGCGCCGGAGGCGAAACCGCGCTGCTGGAGCTGGTCGGCCAGGTCGGCCGCCGTCCGCTTCGTGCGGCAGAAGACCATCACGAGACCGCGGCCCTCGGCCTGCAATATCCGCGCGACCAACTCGGGCTTGTCCATGTTGTGCGCGCGGTAGATGTGCTGCTTGGTGTTCGCGACGGTCTTGCCCGCGTCGTCCGGCGCCGTGGCGCTGATGTGCGTGGGCTGCGACATGTAGCGGCGCGCGAGGCCGATGACCGCGCCCGGCATGGTCGCCGAGAACAGCATCGTCTGGCGGCGGGCCGGCAGCATGTTGATGATCTTCTCGACGTCGGGCAGGAAGCCCAGGTCGAGCATCTCGTCGGCCTCGTCCAGGACGAGCGCCTTGATGTGCTTGAGGTCGAGCTTCTTCTGGCCCGCGAGGTCCAGCAGACGGCCCGGGGTGCCGACGATCACGTCGACGCCCTTCTTGAGGGCCTCGACCTGCGGCTCGTAGGCCCGGCCGCCGTAGATGGCGAGAACGCGCACGTTGCGGACCTTGCCCGCGGTCAGCAGGTCGTTGGTGACCTGCGTGCACAGCTCGCGCGTGGGGACGACGACGAGCGCCTGCGGGGCGTCGGTGAGTTCCTCGGGCTTGGCGCGGCCGGCCTCGACGTCGGCGGGGACGGTGACGCGCTCGAGGAGCGGGAGGCCGAAGCCCAGCGTCTTGCCGGTGCCGGTCTTCGCCTGGCCGATGACGTCCGTGCCGGTGAGGGCGACGGGGAGCGTCATCTCCTGGATGGGGAAGGGGGTGACGATGCCGACGGCCTCAAGTGCTTCGGCCGTCTCGGGAAGGATTCCGAGCTCTCGGAAAGTCGTAGTCAGGGTGCTGCCTCTTCTGTGTGCGCGGCGCGAGGGCGAGCGCGGGGGTCGTCTAGGACCGTGCTGGGGACGTCGACTACTGCCTTACGGGCGAGCCGTATGACACGGGACCACTGCCGACGCTCTAGCGCTCGAACCGCTGAGGGTCCCCCTCCGAACTTCGTACGCACTGCGTGGTACGGGCGAGGAGGGCTGTCGGGTCGGAGCCGATCGGGCCACCGACCGGGCATCCTCATTCATGCAGCCCGTCGAATAGTCGGCGGGCGCATTACCACTGTACCCCGGAAACGCGCACACGCGATGGCCGATTTGGTCACGTAGTCGTCGTCACACTGATTGAGCAGGGACTTCCGTCGCGCGGCGAGCGAGCTATTGTGCGCTTCATGACGACCTCTGACAAGCCTGCCAACGCCTCCGCCGGATCTGTCGCACACACCGGAGTCGCCGCCCAGGACTGGACGCAGGCCTCCGCCGAACCTCAGTACCGCGCCGCGGTCGTCGACCTGCTCGGCGCGCTCGCGTACGGCGAGCTGGCGGCGTTCGAGCGGCTCGCGGAGGACGCGAAGCTGGCGCCGACGCTGGCGGACAAGGCGGAGTTGGCGAAGATGGCGTCGGCCGAGTTCCACCACTACGAGAAGCTGCGCGACCGGCTGACGGAGATCGGCGAGGAGCCGACCGCGGCCATGGAGCCGTTCGTCGCCGCGCTGGACGGCTTCCACAAGCAGACCGCGCCCTCGGACTGGCTGGAGGGGCTCGTCAAGGCGTACGTCGGCGACTCGATCGCCAGCGACTTCTACCGGGAGGTCGCCGCCCGGCTCGACACCGACACCCGCGAACTCGTCCTGGCCGTCCTCGACGACACCGGTCACGCCGGTTTCGCCGTCGAGAAGGTGCGCGCGGCGATCGACGCGGAACCGCGCGTGGGCGGGCGGCTCGCCCTGTGGGCGCGGCGGCTGATGGGCGAGGCCCTGTCGCAGTCCCAGCGCGTGGTCGCCGACCGGGACGCGCTGTCGACGATGCTCGTGGGCGGCGTCGCGGACGGCTTCGACCTCGCGGAGGTCGGCCGGATGTTCTCCCGGATCACCGAGGCGCACACCAAGCGGATGGCGGCGCTGGGGCTGGCGGCCTAGGTGTGCTGCCCCGGCTCGCTGACCCGACCGGCCGAGCCAGGTCGCTGAACTGCCCGCTGACCTGGCTCGCTGACGTGACTCACCGGGGGCGCCGCGATCGGCGGTGGATCAGGCGGTCGCCGATCGGCGGCGGAGTCTTCCCGCGGGGCGCAGCAGGAGCGAGAGCGATGCCGACGAGACGATCGTCGCGCCGACGAGGGTCAGCAGGGCGCCGCCCGCGTCCAGCGCGCTGTGCGTGACGAAGGCGCCGAAGAGGCCGCCGGCCACGCCGGTCGCGAGGACCAGTGAACGGGCGGGCAGACGGTGGGCAAGTCGGTGGACCGCCAACCCCGCCAGTACAAGACCGAGCAATGCGGAGCCGAGCGCTTCCAACAACATCATGAGGTCCCTCCCACACGGCCACACTGCGCGTCACGGTCGTACCCCGTCATACCCGTGACCTGCGGAATGCAATCCTCCCCTGTGCGCGAGTTGTGCTCCATATGTGGAGAGAAAAAACGAGAGGGGCCCGGCGACACACGGTCGCCGGGCCCCTCTCGTCGCGTATGACTACAGCGCGCCGAAGCCCACCTTGCGGGGGGCCGGCTCACCGAGCTCGACGTAGGCGAGACGGTCGGCCGGGACGAGGACCTTGCGGCCGTGCTCGTCCACCAGGGTCAGCAGCTGCGACTTCCCGGCCAGCGCCTCGGACACCGCCCGCTCGACCTCATCGGCACTCTGACCGCTCTCCAGAACGATCTCGCGAGGCGCGTGCTGCACGCCGATCTTGACCTCCACGGCTATGTCCCTCCGACGGTCAGTGAAGTGCGCGACCTTACGCGCCGTACTCCGCACACATTAGCCCGGTGAGGGGACGTCCATGCTCCGCGCAAGAACGCCAGAAGCGAACAGCGGGCGGGAACAAACCCTCGTGGTGTGTGCGGTCACTCGTGGCGTGTGCGGTCAGTGGTGCTCGGTGCCGTGCAGCGGGAAACCAGCGATGCCCCGCCACGCCAGCGAGGTCAGCAGCTGGACCGCCTGGTCGCGCGGGACGCTGCGGTCGCTGTGCAGCCAGGAGCGGGCCACCACCTGGGCGAGACCGCCGAGCCCGGAGGCCAGCAGCATCGACTCCGCGCGGGAGAGGCCGGTGTCCTCGGCGATGACGTCGCAGATCGCCTCGGCACACTCGTTCGTGACCTTGTCGACGCGCTCGCGCACCGCGGGCTCGTTCGTCAGGTCCGACTCGAAGACAAGGCGGAAGGCACCGCCGTCGTCCTCGACGTACGCGAAGTAGGCGTCCATGGTCGCCCGTACGCGCTGCTTGTTGTCCGTCGTGGAGGCGAGCGCCGTGCGTACGGACTGGATCAGCGACTCGCAGTGCTGGTCCAGCAGCGCGAGGTAGAGGTCGAGCTTGCCGGGGAAGTGCTGGTAGAGCACCGGCTTGCTGACGCCGGCGCGCTCGGCGATGTCGTCCATCGCGGCCGCGTGGTAGCCCTGTGCCACGAAGACTTCCTGCGCGGCGCCCAGCAGCTGGTTCCGTCGGGCACGGCGCGGCAGGCGCGTGCCTCGCGGGCGTGCCGCCTCTGTCTGCTCGATGGCTGTCACGCCGCCTCCCAAAGTCGTCCTCATGCGGTGTGCGCCGCGCCGCCATCGTACTTTTCGGTAACCGTGGTGTGCGCGGTGCGAGCGCAGAATTTCACGGACCGGACGCTGGCGATTACCACGCACGGTGCCTCTAACCGGGACGGAACGGTCGCCCTCACCGATAGTCGTCCTCGTCGATGGAGACGACGCGGGCCTGCTCGATGAGGTCGGCCTCGCTGGCGCGGTCCGGGTCCACGCCGGTCAGCGGGTCGTCGCGGTCCGGCTTGACCTCCGTCAGTTGCTCTGCGGCGTCGTTCTCCGGCGCCTCGACGTCGATCTCGGTCGCCTGCTCGGCTTCCTCGTGCACGAACGTCTCGGGGTCGGTGGGGTCGACGGCCATGATGGGCTCCCTTCCTATAGAACATCCCTGAATGGAACAGGGGGCCATATGCGGGTGCCCTGTGCACGAGCCTAGGAGACACCCGATCTGGACGCCATGCGATCCGAGTGCCCCCTGTGACACCGAACACATGAACCAGAGCGTGATCGTCTCGTAACATTGCCGCATGTCTTCGACCGAGCAGCCGTTCGTGCCGCCCGCCAACGTGCTCCCCAAGGTGACGCCCGTCAGGGTCGCGGAGGGCGAGAGGCTCAGGTCGGTGGGGCTGCCCGGGATCACGCTGTCGGTGCGGTCGAGGCCGCCCGCGCGCGAGGGGCTGCCGCCCGCGCTGTACGTGCACGGCCTCGGCGGTTCCTCCCAGAACTGGTCGGCGCTGATGCTGCACCTGGAGGACGCCGTCGACGGCGAGGCCGTCGACCTGCCGGGCTTCGGCGACTCCCCGCCGCCGGACGACGGCGACTACTCGATCACCGGGCACGCGCGCGCGGTGATCCGTTATCTCGACGCCTCCGGGCGCGGTCCGGTGCACCTCTTCGGGAACTCGCTCGGCGGCGCGGTCTCCACGCGCGTCGCCGCGGTACGCCCCGACCTCGTCCGCACCCTCACCCTCGTCTCGCCCGCGCTGCCGGAGCTCCGCGTCCAGCGCACGGCCGTGCCGACGGGACTGCTGGCGGTGCCCGGCGTGGCGGGGCTCTTCACCCGGTTCACCAAGGAGTGGACGTCGGAGCAGCGGGTCCGCGGGGTCATGGCCCTTTGTTACGGCGATCCCGGGCGGGTGACCCCCGAGGGTTTCCGACACGCCGTGGAGGAGATGGATCGCCGGGTGCGGCTGCCGTACTTCTGGGACGCGATGACACGTTCCGCGCGCGGGCTGGTGAACGCGTACACCCTGGGCGGCCAGCACGCGCTGTGGCGCCAGGCCGAACGCGTCCTCGCGCCGACCCTCCTCGTCTACGGGGGCCGTGACCAGCTCGTCGGCTTCCGCATGGCCCAGAGGGCGGCCCGCACCTTCCGCGACTCCCGCCTCCTCACCCTGCCCGAGGCGGGCCACGTGGCGATGATGGAGTACCCCGAGACGGTGGCGGGAGCGTTTCGTGAACTGCTCGCCGACACAAAGGCTGTTGCCGGAGGGATTGAGGCCCACGGCGGCGGCGAGGGTACCTTTGGCGACAGAGATGGAGCCTCCGGCGGTAGGGCCGGGATGTCGGACAGCATGAACTCGGGGAGCTGAGAGGCTACGTGGGACGCCACAGTCGACGTGGACCTGCTCCCAGGAGTGGCCCCACGGGGGACGGCGCCGATCCGACGGGCCGGGGCCGGACCCAAGGCCCACCGCCCGCGCGACAGGCGCCGCCCGCACCACCCGCCCCTCCCACGGGGTACGGGACGCCGGCTCAGTCGGTTCCGAGATTCGCCGACGGGACTCCCGCGCGCGGGGTGCCGCGTCTTTCCGAGGGCACGCCCCCGCGCGGGGTGCCGAGATTTGCCGACGGCACGCCCGCTCACGGTGTACCGAGGCTTCCTGACGGCACGCCGGCGCGGGGTGTGCCGCGTTTCCCCGACGGCACGCCGGCGCATGGTTTTCCTCAGGTCCGTGGGGGGCACCCGGAGCAGCGTGAATCCGGTGGCGGATGGGGCGAGTTGAGCGGGCGCGACGGTGTCGGGTACGGCAGGCCGGGCGGCCCGGGCGGTGCAGGAGGCCCGGGCGTCGGCCTTCCGCGGCAGCGGCAGGCGCCGCCGGGGGCTGCGAGGTCGAGGGGGCCTCGGCAGGACTACCTCGACGCGTTCCAGGGGGAGGACGAGTACTTCGAGCGGGAGGACGACGTCTTCGCGCCCCGTGCCCCCGCACCGCATCACGCCCCGGCCGTGGCGCTCGCCTCAGGCCCGTACTCCTCCGCGACCGCCTGGCCCACCGAGACCGGCAGTGACGGGGGCGATGACGACGACGCGCCTCCCACAGGGGAACCGGCGCCCGTCAGGGGCGGCAAGGGGCGCACGTTCACCGGCATCGCGGCCGCCGCCGTCACCACCGTGCTGGCCGTCGTCGTGGCGGGCCAGGTCGCGAACGGGCGGGACGACGACGCCGTGCAGTCCCAGTCCGCCACCGACCAGGCCCGGGACGCCCGTGACTTCGCCTCGCGCGGGGACGGCCGGCCGACGCCTTCCGGATCACCCGGCGTGGCGACGCTGACGTACGAGCAGAAGATGGACAAGACGTACACGCTCGGCGCCACGTTCAAGGGACCGGGGGAGTTCGACGCCGTCAAGGGCATCGACAAGGCGCCCGGCAAGGGCCGGAAGTACACCTACCGCGTCGACGTCGAGCAGGGGCTCGGCCTGGACGGCGATCTCTTCGCGCAGGCCGTGCAGAAGACGCTCAACGACGACCGGAGCTGGGCCCACAGAGGAGCCCGCACCTTCGAGCGCATCTACTCCGGCAAGCCCGACTTCGTGATCACTCTGGCCAGCCCCGGAACCACTGCCACCTGGTGTGCCAAGTCCGGTCTGGACACCACCGTGGACAACGTCTCGTGCGACTCGGCCGCCACCGAACGCGTGATGATCAACGCATATCGATGGGCGCGGGGATCCGAGACCTACGGTGATCAGATCCATGCGTACCGGCAGATGTTGATCAACCATGAAGTCGGCCACCGGCTCGGCTACAGCCACGTCACCTGCGACAAGAGCGGCGAACTCGCCCCGGTCATGCAGCAGCAGACCAAGTTCCTCGACCATGACGGCATTCGCTGCCGGGCCAACCCGTGGCCCTACCCGGGAAGTTGACGGACCCGTACGCCGAGAAGCCGCCGGCGCGCGCACCGGCGCGCACCCACGGATCGCGGTGGCCGTCGGCGCGCGCATGATCTCCTAGCGCGAAGGAACGCCACCCGCACGGGAAAGTTACGACCGTTCACCCCTTTTGGTGGCGTGATGGACAACCGTCCGTCGCGCCACCGCCTTGTCCGCATACGTTCGTCCCGCTGCGAGCCGCCGGGTCAACGGTGGCTCCCCATACGGGAGATCGGGGGTGCGCGGGTGCGCATCGGACTGCTTACGGAGGGTGGCTATCCGTATGTGAGCGGTGACGCCAGACTCTGGTGCGACCGGCTCGTGCGCGGGCTTGAGCAGCACGAGTTCGACATCTACGCGCTCAGTCGCAGCGAGCGCCAGGAGGACGAGGGCTGGGTTCCGTTGCCGCCGCAGGTCAACAGGGTGCGCACGGCGCCGCTGTGGACGGCCGAGGACGACGGAGTCGGGTACGGACGGCGCGCGCGCCGACGATTCGCCGAGTGCTACGGCGAGTTGGCGGCAGCCTTGTGCGAGGGAGGTGTCGCAGAGGCTCCCGGAGGGCCCTCGGTCACGGAGGCGGACCGTTTCGCCAATGCCCTGTACGGGCTCGCCGAACTTGCCCGCGACGAGGGCGGACTGGTAGGAGCGCTCCGCTCCGAGGCCGCCGTACGCGCCCTGGAACGCGCCTGTCGTGCGCCCGGCGTGCAGCGCACGGCACGCGAGGCACGTGTACCGGATCTGCTCACCGTCGCCGCGCACCTGGAACGCGCCCTGCGCCCTCTTTCGCTCGACTGGTACGAGGACGACGACATCGGCTCCGTCGACCTGTGCCATGCGACGTCCGGAGGTGCGGCGGCCTTGCCCGGACTGCTCGCGCAGCACTTCTGCGGCGTACCCCTGCTGGTCACCGAGTACGGAGTGCGGCTGCGCACCCGGTACCTGACTGCCACGGAGTCCTCGCCTCCGGTACGCGCCCTGCTCACCGCCTTCCACGGCAGGCTCGCCGCCGAGACCTACGGCCGGGCCGCGATCGTCACGCCCGGCAACGCGCACGCGCGCCGCTGGCAGGAACGCTGTGGTGCCGACCGCGCCAAGCTCCGCACGGTCTACCCGGGCATGGACGCCTCCCGCTTCACGGACGTCGGTGAGTCGTCCGCGTGCGCGGACCCGCACGCCCTGGTCTGGGTCGGCCGGGTGGAACCGGCCAAGGACCTGGTCTCCCTGCTGCACGCCTTCGCGGAGATCCGCAAGGAGGAGCCCAAGACGCGGCTGCGGATCGTCGGCGCGCCCGTCGGATCCGAGGGCACGGCCTACCTCGGCCACTGCCGGGCGCTGGCCGCGCAGCTCTTCCCCGACGAGGCCGACGGCCCGCACGCCGTCGGCGACAACCCGGTGTCCTTCGAGGAGATCGATGGTCCGGAGCTGCCCACCCTGGCCGACGCGTACGGCGCGGGCGCGGTGACCGTCCTGTCCAGCGTCGTCGAGGGCTTCCCGCTCAGCCTGGTCGAGGCCATGTTCTGCGGTCGCGCGACGGTGTCCACGGACGTCGGCGCCGTCGTGGAGGTCATCGGCGGCACGGGTCTCGTCGTCCCCCCGCGCAATCCGCGAGCGCTCGCCGAGGCGTGCGTGGCGTTGTTGCGCGACACCGAGCGCCGCGAGCGCCTGGGCGCCGCCGCCCGAGCCCGCGCGCTCGAACTGTTCACCGTCGAGCAGAACATCGCGGCATTTCACGGCATTTACCTGGATATCGTTTCGCGAAGCCCGGTCTGCCGCGTCCTCCTCGACGACACCGGCGAACCCCTGCCGTTCGCCGCCCCCGCCGAGGCCCACGTGCCCGGCCGCTGGACCGAGCGGGGCGTGCGCGTGGTGGCCCGCGGCGGCCCTGGCTGGGCCGCAGGACCGCCCGTGCGCGCCACCGCGCCGACCGCCGTCACGGAGGGAGCGTCATGAGCGATCTGGGCGAACTGAACCGCCCTGGCCCCCCTGACAGCCCCGGATCCTGGGACCCGCGGTCGGAGGAGTGGCTCGACACGGAGACGGACGTACCGGACACGCAGGAACCGCCCGCCGCCGACCACGACCCCACCGCCGACTACGCCCCCGGGCCCGACGCCGACCACGATCCCAGGCCCGCCGGCGCTGTCGACAAGGGCACAAGCGGCACCGGAACAGGTGGCGGAGCCCGCCGCCCCGTCACGCCCCGCCGCGCCGCCGCGGACCCGGTGAAAGCCCTGATGCACCGTCACCGGGACCTGTGCGAACGAGCCGTGGACCCTCTGGAGATCGCGGCGGGCCTGGAGGCCCACGGTGTCACGGACCGTACCGCGGCCCGTTTCCGCCACCGCGACGTCTTCTCGCTGGCCGAGGAGATGTACGCCCGGATCCCCCGCGACGGCGAATCCCCGAAACAACCCGCCCCCGGGGCTGCCCCCCGCCCGCGCGCCGACTGGGCCCTGCTCACCCTCCTCCCCGGCGCGCTGTGCACGGCGACCGTGATCGGCCTGCACCTCACCCACGGACGGACCCGCCCAACGGTCGCCGCCGCGGGCGCCCTCGCGGTGGCTCTGGCCCTGCGCGCGGCCCTCACCCGAGGACCGCTCAGCCCTAGACCCGGTGCTCCCACGAGCGGCACCAGCACCTGGACGTACTGGCTCATCGCGTACGCCCTCCTCGGTGACGGTCTCCTCCAAGCCGCCCTGGGCGGAGGCCCCGACGGTCTGCCCGACGGCACCCCGGACGCTCCCTGGCCCCTCACCGCGGCCCCCCTCCTGGCCCTCGCCTGGGCCTGCGCCCCGGCGGCCTGGTGCACCCACCTCCTCACGGCACGAGCCCGCCGCAAACTGACGGCCAGCCGTGGCCTGGAGGACTTCGCCGCCTCCGTACGCCCTCTGCTGCTCGGCACGTTCGTCCTGTTCCTGTGCGCCCTCACCGCCCTCCTCACCCTGACCGCCACGATCCTGGACGAACCCGCCGCCTACGCCCAGACCGCCACCCTGGGCGCTCTGCTCCTCCTGTCCCGCCTCCTCACCATCCACCGCTTCACCCACGCCCCCGCGGTCGTCCTCACCGCCACTGCCACGGCCCAGGCAACGGCCCTGGCCACGGTCTTCGCCGCCCGCCTCCCCGGCTGCGCCTTCCTGTCCGTCCCAGTGGAGGTCCTCACCGACACGTGGGGGCCGGGCAGCGTCCAAACGCTCACCTGCGGCACCGGGGCACTGATCCTCCTGCTCCACGCAGCCCGCACCCTCACCCGGGCCTCGGCCCACGCCCCTGCGGAGAAGCAGTGGTGACGCGGCGGCAGCCGGCCTCGCCCCGGCGGCGCGGCACCCGCGTACGGCGAGCAGGGGACGCGTCGGGGGTTGTCCGCCCGCAGCGGATGGCGCCCGCGTCAACACGTTCGCCCTGGTGGGAGACCGATTACGCGCCAGGCCGAGGGCGGACACCCCCCGGGTTGGCCCCGCCCCGCGCACCCGCCGTGGGCGAACACGCACCCCCACGCACCCCACGTCCCCCCACCTCCACACTCGTACAGGCCGCCGCAGGCACCCTGCCCACCGCCGGAGGCAACCCGCATGACCTCCCCGAAGGAGACCGCCGAATGATCACCTCCCGACCCGACGCCTCGGCTCCGGGAGCCGCCCGATGAGAGTCCTGCTGATCGGAGCCAACGGCTACCTCGGCCGCTTCGTCGCCGACCGCCTGCTCGCCGACCCGGCCGTCCAGCTCACGGCCCTCGGCCGCGGCGACGACGCCGACGTCCGTTTCGACCTCGCGTCCGGCAGTCCCGGCGCCCTCACCCGCTTCCTCGACGCGGTCCACCCCGGCGTCGTCGTCAACTGCGCCGGCGCCACCCGGGGCGGAGCCCGCGAACTCACCCGCCACAACACCGTCGCCGTGGCCACCGTCTGCGAGGCTCTGCGCCGCAGCGGCTGCGGCGCCCGGCTCGTGCAGATCGGCTGCGGCGCCGAGTACGGCCCCAGCCAGCCCGGCTCCTCCACCGCGGAGGACGCCGTCCCCCGTCCCGGTGGCCCGTACGGCGTCAGCAAACTCGCCGCCACGGAACTCGTCCTCGGCTCCGGCCTGGACGCGGTGGTCCTGCGCGTCTTCTCACCGGCGGGCCCCGGCACCCCCGCGGGCTCGCCGCTCGGCCGCCTCGCCGAGGCCATGCGCCGGGCCATGCAGTCCGGCGACGGTGAGCTCAAACTCGGCGGCCTCGGCGCCCAGCGCGACTTCGTCGACGTACGCGACGTGGCCCGCGCCGTACACGCGGCCTCGCTCTCCGCCGCGCAGGGCGTCATCAACATCGGCTCGGGCCGCGCCGTCCGTCTGCGCGACGCCGCCGCGGTCCTCGCCCGCGTGGCCGGGTACGGCGGCGCCCTCCACGAACTCGACGGACCACCCGGCCCGTTGAGGGCGACCATCGGCCACCCCCGCATGGAGTCGGACCACGCGGCCCCGGTCGCGTACCCGTACCCCGACGGCTGCGGCAGTTGGCAGCAGGCCGATGTGCGCACCGCACGCGACCGACTCGGCTGGCGCCCCCGGATCGGTCTCGAAGAGTCCCTCGCCGACATCTGGATGGAGGCGGCATGCCGCATCTGACCCGCGCCAAACCGGGCACGGCGAGCACCGACCTCCGCACCGGCGTAGGCATCCCCGGTTTCGCCCACCCCCTCGTCGCCCCGGCCGAGTGGGCCGAACTCACCCGCCCCGGCACCCCACTGCACTGGGTTGTCCTCAACGTCTCGGACGGCCCCGGCAGCCGCCCCGACCCGCACTGTCTGGAGGCGGCCGGCCGGCTGCGCAACGCGGGCATCCGCGTCCTCGGCCGCCTCGACACGACGTACGGCGTCCGCGCCTTCGGTGAGGTGATGTCCGAGGCGCACCGCTACATCGACTGGTACCAGGTCGACGGCTTCCTCCTGGACCGATGCCCGACCGAACGCGACGCGCTTCCCGAGATCCGCCGCACGGTCGCCACGCTCCGCGCGCTGCGTGACGACGCTCACGTCGTCCTCGGCCACGGCATCCACCCCTACCCCGGTTACGCCGAGAACGCCGACCAGCTGGTCACCTTCGCCGGCCCCTGGAGCGACTACCGCTGGTCGCAGGTGGCGGAGTGGACCGCCGACCACCCACCCGAGCGCTTCTGCCACTTCGTCCACGGGGTGCCGCGCCCTCACCTCGAGGAGGCGCTGCGCATCGCCCGCTGGCAGGGCGCGTCGACGATCTACTTCACCGACCGCACGGACCGTGGCGGCCGCACCGACCCCTGGGAGACCATGCCCGGTTACTGGGACGAAATCGTCTCGCGGATCGGAACGGGTGTCTCGGAATGAAAAAGGACATGGCACTGTTACGGGGAGAACAACCGTAATGATTGACCGACCAACGGAGTCCCCGTGTCGCTGCCACCCCTGGTCGAGCCCGCTGCCGAGCTCACCGTAGACGAGGTCCGCAGGTACTCCCGCCACCTGATCATCCCCGACGTCGGGATGGACGGGCAGAAGCGGCTGAAGAACGCCAAGGTGCTCTGTGTGGGCGCCGGCGGCCTGGGCTCGCCGGCGCTGATGTACCTGGCCGCCGCGGGCGTGGGCACGCTCGGCATCGTGGAGTTCGACGAGGTCGACGAGTCGAATCTGCAGCGGCAGATCATCCACAGCCAGGCCGACATCGGCCGCTCCAAGGCAGTGTCCGCGCGCGACTCCGTCCTCGGCATCAACCCGTACGTGAACGTGGTCCTGCACGAGGAGCGGCTCGAGGCCGACAACGTGATGGACATCTTCAGCCAGTACGACCTGATCGTCGACGGCACGGACAACTTCGCGACCCGCTACCTGGTCAACGACGCGTGCGTGCTGCTCAACAAGCCGTACGTGTGGGGTTCGATCTACCGCTTCGACGGCCAGGCCTCCGTGTTCTGGTCCGAGCACGGGCCCTGCTACCGCTGCCTCTACCCGGAGCCCCCGCCGCCGGGCATGGTTCCCTCCTGCGCCGAGGGCGGCGTCCTGGGCGTGCTGTGCGCGTCCATCGGCTCCATCCAGGTCAACGAGGCCATCAAGCTCCTCGCGGGCATCGGCGAGCCGCTCGTCGGCCGCCTGATGATCTACGACGCCCTGGAGATGCAGTACCGCCAGGTCAAGGTCCGCAAGGACCCGAACTGCGCGGTCTGCGGCGAGAACCCGACCGTCACCGAGCTCATCGACTACGAGGCCTTCTGCGGCGTCGTCTCCGAGGAGGCCCAGGAAGCGGCCGCCGGCTCGACGATCACTCCCAAGCAGCTCAAGGAGTGGATCGACGACGGCGAGAACATCGAGATCATCGACGTCCGTGAGATCAACGAGTACGAGATCGTCTCGATCCCGGGCGCCAAGCTGATCCCGAAGAACGAGTTCCTCATGGGCACCGCCCTGGAGACCCTCCCGCAGGACAAGAAGATCGTCCTGCACTGCAAGACGGGTGTCCGCAGTGCGGAAGTCCTCGCGGTCCTGAAGTCCGCGGGCTTCTCCGACGCCGTGCACGTCGGCGGAGGCGTGATCGGCTGGGTCAACCAGATCGAGCCGAGCAAGCCGATCTACTGACCCGGCATCCCGGCCTGAACGGCGGGGGCCTCGCGCACCGACGGTGCCCGAGGCCCCCGCCGTCGTCATGAGCAGACCCTGCCGTCCCTGGGCACCGTCCCGGCCAGCAGGTACGTGTTCACCGCGGAGTCCACACAGTCGCTCCCGCTCCCGTACGCACCGTGTCCCGCGCCCTTCCAGGTGAGCATCACACCGACGTCCTTGCCCAACTCGTCCGCCATCCTCTGGGCCCCTTCGTACGGCGTCGCCGGGTCGCCGGTGTTGCCGACCACCAGGATCGGTGCCGCACCGGGCGCGCTCACCTCCGGCGTCTTGTGCTGACCGGCCACCGGCCAGTCGTGGCACCAGCCGGCCGTGTCCCAGCCCAGGAACTCCCCGAAGACGGGCGAGATCTTCTCGAACTCCGGCAGCAGCTTCTTCGTCTCCGAGGCCGTCGGCCGCTGCTTGTCGTCCAAGCACGATATGACCCGTTGCGAATGGGTCGTGGTGCCGTAGCGACCCGACGGGTCGCGCTCGTTGTATCCGTCGGCGAGCGCCAGGAGGTCCGACCCGTCTCCCTGCTCCGCCGCCTCCAGGGCGCTGGTCAGCGTCGGCCAGCTGTCCTGGCTGTACAGCGGCAGGATGATGCCGGTGACGGCGAGCGTCTGCGTCAGCTTCCGCCCGGACGATGTCGGCAGCGGGTTCGCGTCGATCCTCTTGAGCAGGTCCGCGATCTTCTGGGTGCCCTGCTTCGGGTCCTGGCCGGTGGACTTGAGGTAGTCGTCCAGCGCGCGCTGGAAGCCCCGGGCCTGGTTCTCCGCGTGGCCCACGGTGTCGGCGCTCGGGTCGACGACCGCGTCCAGGACCAGTCGGCCCACGTTCTTCGGGAACAGGTGGGCGTAGACACCGCCGAGTTCGGTGCCGTACGAGATGCCGAAGTAGTGCGTCTTCTTGTCGCCCAGGACCTGCCGCATCAGGTCCATGTCGCGGGCGGTGTCAGTGGTGGAGACGTGCGCCAACATCTTTCCTGCGTCCTTCGCACAGCCCTTGCCGAAGTCGGCGGCGTCCTGGAAGTAGGCACTCTCCTCGGCGGTGGTGTCCGGTGAGACGTCCACCGACTCCGAGGCCAGGATCTCCTTGTCGCTGCGGCAGCGGACGCCCCCGCTGGCACCGACCCCGCGCGGGTCCCAGCTGACCAGGTCGTACCGCTCGCGGAGCAGAGAGGCGGTGGCGGCGTACGCCGGCATCGTGGACACACCGGAGCCGCCGGGGCCGCCGAAGTTGAACAGGAGCGAGCCGATGCGGTTGCCGCCGCGGGCCTTGGTGCGGATCAGTGCGAGGCCGATCGTCTCGCCGTCCGGCTTCGACCAGTCAAGCGGCACCTTGAGCGTCGCGCACTGCCAGTCGCTGCCCGGCGCGGAGGAGTCCGCGGTGGCCTTGCAACGCCCCCAGTCGAGCTTCTGGGAGGTCAGTGCTGAGGTCGGGCCGGCGTCGGCCGTACCGGACGGCCCGGCCGACGGCTGCGCCCGGCCGGTCTTCCTGCCGCCCTTGCCGTCGCTGGACGAGCCGCTGCTGCAGCCCGTCACCAGGAGCGCTGCGGCGGTCCCCACCGCCGCCCACCGTACGAAACGCGTCATCGCAAGTTCCCCCCTCGCAGGCCCTCCGCCCCGTGCCGCGGATGGCTGTTCGGTCATAGTAGGCGGATCGCAGCCCAGCCGCTGCAGCCTGTGGATAACGTTCTGACCTGCGAATTCTCGCTGGATTGGAGTGGAGCGTCAGGAGCAGACCCTTCCGGCCGCGGGAACCTTCCCGTTCAGCAGATAGCCGTTCACGGCATCCTGCACGCACTTGTTCCCGCTGTCGTACGCCCCGTGTCCCTCCCCCTTGTAGGTCAGCTCGACACCGACGCCCGCACCCAGCGCGCGCACCATCTTCCTCGCCCCTTCGTACGGTGTGGCCGGGTCGCCGGTGTTGCCCACGACGAGGATCGGCGCTGAGCCGGGCGCGCTCACGTTGGGATGGTTGGCGGCGCCCGGCACGGCCCAGTCGGCGCAGCCGACCAGGCCCCAGGCCAGGAAGTCGCCGAACAGGGCGGAGGCGGCCCGGAACTCGGGCAGTTTCCGCGCCACGTGGTCGGCGGTGTACCGCTGCTTGTCGTCGGCGCAGTTGATGGCGACGTTGGCGGCGGTGAGGTTGCTGTACTCGCCGTTCTGCTTGCGGCCGTTCATCGAGTCGGACAGCGCCATCAGAATCTGCCCGTTCCCGTGGTAGGCCTGCTCAAGACCCGCCGTGAGGTACCTCCAGAAGTCCTGCGAGTACAGCGCTTGCGCGATGCCGCTGGTCGCGACGGTCTGGGTCAGCTCGCGCGGGAAGATGCCGGGAATCGGCTCGCTGTCGAGGTCTCTGAGCAGCTTGGCGATGCGGTCCTTGACGTTCTGGGCGGTGTCGCCGACTGGGCAGTCCTCGATTGCGGAGGTGCAGGCCTCGGCGTAGTTGTCGAGGGCGAGCTGGAAGCCCCTGGCCTGCCCGAGCGAACCCTGTTCGGGGTCCTGCGTCGGGTCCACGACCGCGTCGAAGACCGCACGGCCGACCTTCTTCGGGAACAGGTGGGCGTACACACCGCCGAGTTCCGTGCCGTACGAGATGCCGAAGTAGTGCAGCTTGTCGTC
Organism: Streptomyces sp. NPDC058678; assembly: GCF_042714835.1. NCBI lineage: Bacteria > Bacillati > Actinomycetota > Actinomycetes > Kitasatosporales > Streptomycetaceae > Streptomyces > Streptomyces sp. NPDC058678. Next base: position 17,732 of record NZ_JBHXSG010000025.1, read on the forward strand.
GCCGAGGATATGGCGCATCAGGTCCAGGTCACGGGCGGCGTCGGTGGTGCGGACATGCGGCAGCACCTTTTCGGAGTTCGTCTCGCAGGCCTCGTTGAACTCCTTGGTGTAGTCCAGGAACGTGGCGCTCTCGGCCTTGTCGTCGGGAGTGGCGTCCTGCTGGAAGTAGACGTCCAGCTGGAGGTCGTCCTGGCACTCCACGGGGGCGCTGCGGCCGACCCCGCGCGGGTCGAAGCTGACCAGGTCGTAGCGGGTGCGCAGTTTCGCGTAGTCCTCGCCGAAGGTGGGCAGCGTGGTGACGCCGGAGCCGCCCGGGCCACCGAAGTTGAAGACCAGCGAGCCGATGCGCTCGCTCTCGGCGCCGCTTGCCTTCGCCCGGATCAGGGCCAGCTTGATCGTGTCGCCCTTGGGCTCGTCCCAGTCCAGGGGCGCCTTCATGGTGGCGCACTGCCACTCGTCGCCGTCCGCAAGGGGTGACGGGGCGTCACCACCGCCCTGTGCCGGACAGTCCTTCCAACTCAGCTCCTGGGCCGACACGTCCTCGTCCTGGGAGTCGCCGCCGCAGCCCGCCAGCACGGTGGACAGCACAAGAGCCGTGGCGGTCAGGGCAGCGGCGCGCAGCCGGGGAGGGTTCGGCATGGTCCCATCCTGCGGTCGCGCCGGGCGGGACGCTCGGGGCACGGGCCGTACGGGGTACGCCGCCGAGACCGCCGTACCGGAGGGTGGACTACAGCGCGCCCTTGCGCGTGAGGTGGTTGAAGACGAGCCAGCCGGGCAGCACCGGCAGCCACAGCGTCAGCAGGCGGAACAGCAGCACCGCCGGTGCGGCGACCTCCTTGGGAAGGCCGACGGCGATCAGACCGACCGTCAGGGTCGCCTCCACCGCGCCCACACCGCCCGGAGTGGGGGCGGCGGATCCCAGCGCGTTGCCGGCGAGGAAGACGACGGCGACGCTGGCGATGCTGATCGAGGTCCCCTCGGTGCCGAACGCCCGGATCGACGCGTCCAGACACATCACGAAGCAGGCCGTCAGGAGCAGCATGCCGCCGATCCCGGTCACCAGCTTCTGCGGCCGCTGGAGCACGTCGAGCATGCGCGGCACGACGCCCGCGAACAGCGACCTCACGCGCGTGACGACGAATTTCCGCAGGAACGGCACCGACGTCACCACGAGCACGAGCACCGCCACCGTCAGCAGACCCGCGATGACCGTGCGGGACGGCGACAGCGACGGCGTCTTCTCGGTACCGGTCAGATAGCCGAAGGACAGCAGCATCAGGATGTGGCAGCCGAGCCCGAACAACTGAGACGCTCCGACGCTCGCCACCGCGAGCCCGGGGCGTACGCCCGCGCGTTGCAGGAAGCGCGTGTTCAGGGCGACGCCGCCCACTGCGGCCGGAGCGACGATCTTCACGAACGACCCGGCGACCTGGGCGGCCATGGTCCGCACGAACGGCACCCGCTCGGGCACGAAACCCAGCAGGGCCATCGCCGCCGCCACGTAGCTCAGCGCGGAGAAGGCCACGGCGGCGGCGACCCAGCCCCACTCGGCGTTCTCGATGAGCGGGCCGAACTCGATGTGCGTGAGCTGCGTCAGCAGGAAGTACGCGCCGATCGCGCCGGCGATGAAACTCAACAGTGTGCGCGGCCGCACCCGCTCCAGCCGGGCCGGTTCCACCGGGGCCTGCGGCCGGATCAGCAGCACCTCGTGGCGGATCTGGGTGAGGAGGTCCTCCTCGCGCGCCTCCTCGAGTGCCTCGTCGATGGCCCGCTTCTCGGCCCTGGCCTCCGCCTTCACGGCCTTCTTGTCCAGCTTTTCGAGAACGGGTCCGGCCTCGTGCGGAGCTTCCTCCAGGCGGGCCTGCTTGTCCTGCCGGGACGCCTCCAGGACCGCCGCCCGCTCGCGCTCGGCCCGCTCCCGGGCCAGTCTGCGCAGCGTCGCGCGCGTGGAGCGGCTCAATGCGATGGGCTGCAGCATCGGCAGACAGTCGGCCACGGCGTCGGGGCCGAGCACGCCGACCGCCGCGGTCACCGCGCGCTCGGCACCCACCCTGAGGCCGAGCGTGACCAGCAGCTGGGAGATGTCCATGCGCAACAGCAGGTCGCCGGCCGCGATCTCGCCGACGCGCAGATCGGTGAGGATCACCGTGCCGGAACGATCCACCAGAATCGCGTCGCCCACGAGCCTGCGGTGCGCGATGCGCCGGGACTGCAGCGCCCGCACCTGGTGCCAGGTGTCGCGCAGCAACTCGTCGGTGATCTCCTCGTCGGAGAGGGAGTCGAGGGTGCGCCCGCCGGTGTGCTCGTAGACGAGCATCACGGCGTCGGGACCCAGTTCGGAGGTCGCGATCAGCTTGGGCGCGTTGGCGCCGGCCGCGATGGCGGCGTACGCGAGCAGTGCCTCCTGCTCCAGAGCCTGCCGCAGTGACTGCAGGCTGCTGCGGGTGGCGAAGCCGCGCAGCGTCAGGTTGCGCCAGGCGCGGTAGAAGAAGCCCTGGGCCTGCTGCTCCCGGTCGACCACCGTGACGTCCAGCGGTGGACCGTCCTCCAGGGCGACGAAGTAGCGCCGGCCGCGGTCTCCGGTCTCGGGGGTGTCCGGCACCTCCTCGCGGGCGGCGCTCACCGGGTGGAAGCCGACGTGTCTGAGGCCCGCCATCAGTGTCCGTCCGGTGGGGCGGACATTGGGCGAGCCGACCGCGTAGAGCGTGCCGTAGGCCACGGTCCAGCCGATGAGCACCGTCAGGATGATCGAGAAGGGTGTCGTGTAGCCGGTGACGAGCATCGAGAACGCGTCGAGCATCAGCACGATCCACAGCACCGCCCGCCAGCGCGGCCTGCGCGACATGCCGACCGCTGTCATGTAGGCGATGACGGGCGCCAGATAGCCGTGTACGGGATCGGTGAGGGCGTGGATGTCGCCGGGGGAGGGCTGGGTGAGCGCCTCCTGGATCGAGTCGGGGGCGGCTTTGGCGACCCACAGGTCGGTGGCGAGGGTCACTCCGTGCGCGAGGACGGCCGCGAGGACGCCGTCGGCGATGCGCAGCCCGTCGCGTTTGATCAGCCGCTCGATCGCGAACGCGACCGGCACCAGGAGAATCGCGATGCTGGACGCCAGCCCCGCGATCTTGATCAGCAGGTCCGGTGCCTGCCCGGTGCCTTTGTTGATGTCCTGCTCGAGACCCGAGGTGGTGCCGTGGGCGAACGCGGCGATCGCGAGCAGTACGGCCACGGCCAGCACGCCGACCAAGAGCCGCATGAGATCGGAGGGCCGGTGCACGCGCGCGGGGAGCAGTGGTTCGTCACCCTCGACCTCGTCGGCGTGCACCTCGTCGGGGTCGTCGGCGTCAGGCCCGGACCGGGTCGCGGGCGCCTCCTTGTCGGAGCTCACCGCACCCTTCTTGCCGGTCGTCCCGTCCCCGTCGGCGGTGCCCGGGCGCGACGATGCGGCAGGGGTGCTTTCCGCGTTCTCGGGATGCACACCCTGCTCTTTCATCGTCTCTTCTTGGTCTCGTATCACCTGTCACCGCCCGCACGATGGTGGCATGCCCCACCGACACACAGGGGCGTCAGGGTGCACATGCGGGGGCGCACAGTCTGCCGGAAGCGCCGTCTCAGGGCGAGGGACACCCGCGGTCGGGAGCGCGTGGCGTTGTCGGTGGGGTGGGGCAGGATGGGGTGGATGAGCGAGGAGAGCCTTCCGGACGACGCCCGCGCGGAGCACGCGGACGCGCTGCCGGAGTACGCCGAGCGGGTCCTCGACGTGGCCGAACGAATTCCGCCTGGCCGCGTCATGACCTACGGGGACGTGGCGGAGTGGCTGGAGGAGGGCGGGCCTCGGCAGGTCGGACGCGTCATGGCCCTCTACGGAGGTGCCGTTCCGTGGTGGCGGGTCGTCCGCGCGGACGGCGTCCTGCTCCCGGCCCATGAACTGAGGGCGCTCGGCCATTACCGTGCGGAGGGCACGCCCCTGAAGGAGGCGAGCAGGGCCGCCGAGGGGCATCTGCCGCGGCTCGACATGAGACGGGCGCGGTGGGACGGCGGCGAACGCGCGGAGGGTCACACCTGACAGCTTCCGCCATCGGACGCCCCCAGGGGTCGCCTGAGGTCCGTACGGGCGAAATGAGGCGCGCCCGTGACATGACGGGGGAAACGGGGCATGTCCGTGGCATGGCGTACGTTCGTGGGGCGAGGGGCACACGTGTCGCGAGTGCCGTGAGGGAAGAAGGGGAAGCACTGCTTCCGCACCTTCCGGCGGCGTAGCGTCGGCTGCGCGTCTCTCTCTCATCCCGCGATCACCATCCTCCCCGCTCGGAGGTCGTCCCACCCGTCACCCGACCACCACCCCTCAACGACGGCGCTTCGCGCCCGCAGCGACAGATGGCACACCCACCAGGACCGGCGAACCACGTGAGCTCCTTTTCCTCCACCATGCGCCTGTCGCACCCGCAGGGGCGACAGGGGAACCGTGGCGCTTACCGACTGGTGCGTACCCCGCCGGTCCGCAGGGATCCCCCTCGTCTGGACGCCGCACAGCGCGCCGTGGTTGACCACGCCACCGGCCCGCTGCTCGTTCTCGCAGGTCCGGGCACCGGAAAGACCACGACGCTCGTCGAGTCGGTGGCGGCAAGGATCGCCCGGGGCGGTGAACCCGCGCGCGTGCTGGTGCTGACGTTCAGCCGCAAGGCCGCCGTCGAACTGCGCGACCGCATGGCGCTGCGCATAGGGGCGGCCCGCGCGCCCCAGGCGACCACCTTCCACTCGTTCTGCTACGCCCTGGTCCGCGCCCACCAGGACACCGACCTGTTCGTGGAACCTCTCAGGCTGCTGTCCGGGCCGGAGCAGGACGTCGCCGTCCGTGAACTGCTCGCGGGCCAGCCCGACCTGGAGCGGCTCGGCCTCGCACACGTGCGCTGGCCGGACGAACTGCGCGCCTGTCTGACCACCCGCGGCTTCGCCGACGAGGTCCGCGCGGTCCTCGCCCGCAGCCGCGAACTGGGCCTGGACCCCGGCGCGCTGGATGCCTTCGCCCGCCGAATCGGCCGCCCCGACTGGCGCGCGGCGGCCGCCTTCCTCGCCGAGTACCTCGACGTCCTCGACCTGCAAGGCGTGCTCGACTACGCCGAGCTGGTCCACCGCGCGGTCCTCCTCGCCCGCCGCCCCGAGGTCGCCCGGTGGCTCGCCGCGCAGTACGACGCCGTCTTCGTGGACGAGTACCAGGACACCGACCCGGCACAGGTACGGCTCCTGCACGCGCTCGCCGGCGGCGGCCGCACCCTCGTCGCCTTCGGCGACCCCGACCAGTCGATCTACGCGTTCCGCGGCGCGGACGTGAACGGCATCCTGGACTTCCCCCGGGCCTTCCCGCGCGCGGACGGCCGCCCCGCGCCCGTGGAGGTCCTGCGCACCTCCCGCCGCTCCGGCGCCGGCCTGCTGGCCGCGACCCGGATGCTGACCCGGCGCATGCCACTGACCCGCCTTCCGGCCGACAAGGTGCGTGCCCACCGCGAGCTCGCCCCGGTCCGGGACGGGGGCCGCGTCGAGGTGTACACGTACCCGACGCCCGGTACCGAACTGGACAACATCGCCGACATCCTCCGCAGGGCGCACCTGGAGGACGGCGTCCCCTGGGGCGAGATGGCGGTCCTGGTGCGCGCCGGGTCCCGCACCATCCCGACGGTCCGCCGCGCGCTCACCGCGGCCGGCGTCCCCCTGGACATCGACGGCGACGACCTCCCACTGCGGCACGAGCCGGCGGTGGCCCCGCTGCTGACGGCGCTGCGGGCGGTGGCCGCGGCGGAGGCTACGGAGCAGGCCGGCGAAGCGGTGGCCCCCGAGCAGGTCGGCGAAGCAGTGGCTACCGAGCAGGCCGACGAAACAGTGGTTACGGCACAGCCCGAGGGAGCGCAGCCCCCGGCACAGCCCGAGGGAGCGCAGCCCACGGCACAGCCCGAGGGAGCGCAGCCCACGGCGCAGCCCGATGAAGCGGAGGCCAGGGAACAGCCCGATGAAGCGGAGAGCAGGGAGCCTCCCGAAGAAGGGGCCCCCTCCGACGGGCGGGAACCGGACACCTCCTGGCTCGACACCGAAACGGCCCTCACCCTCCTCGCCTCCCCCCTCGCGAGCATGGACGCCGCCGACCTGCGCCGCCTCGGTCGTGCCCTGCGCGACGAGGAGCGGGCCGCGGGCAACCCCCTGCCGCCGCCCTCTGACGAGCTGCTCGCCCGGGCGCTGGCCGAGCCGGAGCGCCTGGCCGTGCACGACCCCACGTACGCCCGGGGTGCCCAGCGGCTCGGCGCGCTGCTCAGGAAGGCCCGTGAGCGTCTCGCGGGCGGTGGCACGGCCGAGGAGGCACTGTGGGACCTCTGGGAGGGCACGCCATGGCCCACGCGCCTGGAGCGGGCCGCCCGACGCGGCGGCGCGGCCGGACGCAACGCGGACCGCGACCTGGACGCCGTGTGCGCGCTCTTCGCGACCGCGGCCCGCGCCGAAGAGCGCACCGGCGGCCGGGGCACTCTCAACTTCCTTGCGGAGATCGACGCGGAGGACATCGCCGCCGACACGCTCACCCGGCGTGCCGTACGCCCTGACGCCGTCCGCCTGATGACCGCGCACCGCTCCAAGGGACTGGAGTGGCGGCTCGTCGTCGTCGCGGGCGTGCAGGAGGGGCTGTGGCCGGACCTGCGCCGCCGCGGCTCCCTCCTGGAGGCCGACCGCATCGGCCGCGACGGCCTCGCCGAACCGCTCACCCCCGGGGCGCTGCTCGCCGAGGAGCGCCGCCTGTTCTACGTGGCCGCCACGCGCGCGCGTGAACGCCTCGTCGTCACCGCGGTCAAGGCGCCCGCGGACGACGGCGACCAGCCCTCCCGCTTCCTGACCGAACTGGGCGTCGAACCGCGGGACGTCACAGGCCGCCCCCGCCGCCCCCTGTCGGTCGCCGCACTCGTCGCCGAACTCCGCGCCACCACCGTCGATCCGCGCGTCTCGGACACCCTCAGGGAGGCCGCCGCCCGCCGACTGGCCCGGCTCGCCGCACTCGCAGACGAGGACGGCCGCCCCCTGGTGCCGTCCGCCCACCCCTACCGCTGGTGGGGCATGTTCGAGCCGACAGAGAGCAAAGTGCCACTGCGTGACCGGGACCAGCCCGTCGTGCTCTCCGGCAGCGCCCTCGACCAGCTGGCCAACACCTGCGCCCTGCAGTGGTTCCTGGGCCGCGAGGTGAAGGCCGACGCGCCCGCGACGGTCGCCCAGGGCTTCGGCAACGTGGTGCACGTCCTCGCCGACGAGGTCGCCTCCGGGCACACCCCGGCCGATCTCGCCGTCCTCATGGAGCGCCTGGACTCCGTGTGGAACGCGCTCGCCTTCGACGCGCCGTGGAAGTCGGCGCAAGAGAAGGACAACGCGCGCGTGGCGCTCGAACGCTTCCTGAAGTGGCACGTCATGGACCGCACCGGGCGTACGCCGGTCGCCAGCGAGCACGACTTCGACGTCACCCTCGAAGCGGGCGAGGTCGAGGTGCGCATTCGCGGCCAGATGGACCGCGTCGAGGCCGACGGTGAGGGCCGCGCCTATGTCGTCGACTTCAAGACCGGCAAACAGGCGCCCACCGCGGCCGAGGTGGAGCGACACCCCCAGCTCGCCGTCTACCAGCTCGCCGTCCGTGAGGGCGCCGTCGACGAAGCCTTCGACGGAGTGCGGCCCGAGCCGGGCGGCGCCGAACTCGTCCAGCTGCGCCAGGGCGCCCCCAAGCGGGACGGCGGCGAGACCCTGCCCAAGGTGCAGGCCCAGGAGCCGCTGGAAGGGGAGTGGGTCGGTGACCTGCTGGCCACGGCCGCCGGCAAGGTCCTCGACGAGCGGTTCACGCCGAGTGCGGGCCAGCACTGCACACACTGCGCGTTCCGGGCGTCGTGCAGCGCCCAACCCGAGGGACGGCACGTGATCGAGTGACCCACGCGCACCTCCGCGCTCTGTGTGATCGACCGCACCACACGTGCTGACCTGCGCTTCTCCCGGCCCCGAGGGAGGTGTGGCCTCCACTGTCAGTGGCCGCCGCTAGCCTCTCCGACATGCCCGCCCGTATCACCGATCCCGATCAGCTCAAGGAGCTCCTCGGTATCCCCTTCACCCCGGAGCAGACGGCCTGCATCACCGCGCCGCCCGCCCCGCAGGTGATCGTGGCCGGAGCCGGATCGGGCAAGACGACGGTGATGGCGGCCCGCGTGGTCTGGCTGGTCGGCACCGGCCAGGTCGCTCCCGAACAGGTGCTCGGCCTCACCTTCACCAACAAGGCCGCCGGGGAACTCGCCGAACGCGTCCGCAAGGCTCTGATCAAGGCGGGCGTCACCGACCCCGACGTCATCGACCCGGACAACCCCCCGGGCGAGCCGGTGATCTCCACCTACCACGCGTTCGCGGGCCGTCTCCTGACCGACCACGGCCTGCGGATCGGCCTCGAACCCACCTCCCGCCTGCTCGCCGACGCCACTCGCTTCCAGCTGGCCGCGCGCGTGCTGCGCGAGGCCAACGGCCCCTACCCGGCGCTGACCCGCTCCTTCGCCGACCTGGTCAGCGACCTCCTCGCGCTCGACGCCGAGCTCGCCGAACACCTCGTACGCCCCGAGGACCTCCGCGCGTACGACGCCGATCTGCTGCGTGCTCTCCAGGGCGCAAAGCTCACCAACGAGGCCTTGCGCAAGGTGCCCGAGACGGCCGCCGCCCGCCGCGAACTCGCCGATCTCGTCGTCCGTTACCGCGCCGCCAAGCGCGAACGCGACCTGCTGGACTTCGGCGACCAGATCGCTCTGTCCGCCGAGCTCGCCCAGATCCCCGAGGTGGGCCGTGCCCTGCGCGACGAGTTCCGGGTGGTGCTCCTGGACGAATACCAGGACACCTCCGTGGCCCAGCGCATCCTCCTGGCGGGCCTGTTCGGCGCCGGCACCGGCCACCCCGTGACCGCGGTCGGCGACCCCTGCCAGGCGATCTACGGCTGGCGCGGCGCCTCCGTCGCCAACCTCGACGACTTCCCCGAGCACTTCGCCCACGCCGACGGCCGTCTCGCCACCCGGCAGGCCCTCAGCGAGAACCGCCGCAGCGGCGGCCGCCTCCTCGACCTCGCAAACGGCCTCGCCGAGCCCCTGCGCGCCATGCACGCGGGCGTGGAAGCCCTGCGCCCGGCCCCCGGCGCCGAACGCGACGGCATCGTCCGCTGCGCCCTCCTGCCGACCCACGCCGAAGAGATCGGCTGGCTCGCCGACTCCATCGCGCACTTGGTGAACACGGGCAAGGCGCCCGGCGAGATCGCCGTCCTGTGCCGTACGGCCACCGACTTCGCCGAGATCCAGGGCGCGCTCGTCGCCCGGGACGTCCCCGTCGAGGTCGTCGGCCTCTCCGGCCTGCTCCACCTGCCCGAGATCGCCGACCTGGTCGCCGTCTGCGAGGTCCTTCAGGACCCCGGTGCCAACGCCTCCCTGGTGCGTCTGCTGACCGGCCCGCGCTGGCGCATCGGCCCGCGGGACCTCGCCCTCCTGGGGCGGCGCGCCCGGCTGCTGGTGTCCCATGCCCGCGTGGACGGCGACGACGACCCCGACCGCCGGCTCGCCGAGGCTGTCGAAGGGGTCGACCCGTCCGAGGTGATATCGCTCGCGGACGCCCTCGACACGTTCCTGGAGACGCCGCTCGACGGCGACGGGGACCACGAGGGGCTGCCCTTCTCACCGGACGCGCGCGTGCGGTTCGCGCGCCTGGCCACCGAACTGCGCGACCTGCGCCGCTCCCTGTCCGACCCGCTGATGGACGTCCTGCACCGGGTTCTCGCCGTCACCGGCCTGGAAGTGGAATTGTCCGCGTCTCCGCACGCCCTGGCCGCCCGCCGCCGCGAGACCCTGTCCAACTTCCTGGACGTCGCCGCTTCCTTCGCCGCCGGCGACAACGAGGCCAGCCTGCTCGCCTTTCTCGGCTTCCTGCGCACCGCCGCCCAGTACGAGAAGGGCCTCGACAACGCCCTCCCCGGCGGCGAGAACACCGTCAAGGTGCTCACCGCCCACAAGTCCAAGGGCCTGGAATGGGACGTGGTGGTCGTCCCCGGACTGGTCACCGGCACCTTCCCCAGCACCCAGGGCCGCGAGAAGTGGACCGCCCAGGGCAAGGTGCTGCCGCACGAACTGCGCGGAGACACCGACACCCTCCCCGACGTCACCTCCTGGGACTCCCGCGGGCTGAAGGCCTTCCACGAGGACATGAAGGAGCACCAGCACACCGAGGAACTCCGCCTCGGCTACGTCACCTTCACCCGCCCCCGCTCACTCCTCCTCGGCTCCGGCCACTGGTGGGGTCCCACCCAGAAGAAGCCCCGCGGGCCGTCCGACTTCCTGCAAGCCCTGTACGACCACTGCGTGGCCGGACACGGCGAGATCGAGGCGTGGGCGGTCGAGCCCGCCGAGGACGAGCAGAACCCGGCCCTGCACCAGGAGACCGCCGACCAGGTGTGGCCCCTGCCCCTGGACGAGACGTCCATGGCCCGGCGCCGAGCGGCCGCCGAGACGGTTCTGTCCCACCTGGAACACCTCGCCTCCCACGAGGACGGCCACCCCGCGGCCACGCACGACCCGGACGTCTACGACGACCCGGACTGGCCCGTGCCGCCGGACGACGACGAGGTTCCTGAGGACGACTCCTATGAAGAGGGGCCCTTTGCGGACGACCCCTATGCGGAGGTTCCCTTCGCCGAGGAAGACCCGGCCGACTGGGACTCCTGGAGCGCGGACCGCCCGACCGTCCCGCACCAGGCCGTGGGACCGGACGCCACTGAGCACCCGCGTACGGAACCCGCCCGCCCCCACCCCACGGGCCCCGCAGGCGCCCCCCTCTCCCTGGAGGAGGCCCGCACCATCGCCTCCTGGGACCGTGACCTGGACGCCCTCAGCAGCGAACTCCAGCGCACCCGCGCGAGCGTCACCGACGTACCTCTTCCCGCGTCGCTGACCGCGTCCCAGCTGATGCGCCTGGCAGCCGACCCGGACGGCCTCGCACAGGAACTGGCCCGCCCCATGCCTCGCCCGCCCCAGCCCGCAGCGCGCCGGGGCACCCGCTTCCACGCCTGGGTCGAGTCCCGCTTCGAGGCGCTGACACCGCCCATGCTGGAGCCGGAGGAACTGCCCGGCAGCGAGGCCGAGATCGCCGACGAGCGCGACCTGGAAGCCCTCAAGGAAGCCTTCGAGCGCACCGACTACGCCCAGCGCACGCCCCACCGCGTCGAGACCCCCTTCCAGCTCGCGATCGCCGGCCGCGTGGTCCGGGGCCGCATCGACGCCGTCTACAAGGACGGCGACGGTCCGACGGCGACGTACGAGGTCGTCGACTGGAAGACCAGCCGCACCCGCAGCGCCGACCCGCTCCAGCTCGCCGTCTACCGGCTCGCCTGGGCCGAGCAGCAGGGCGTACCTCTGGAGTCGGTCACGGCGACCTTCCTCTACGTACGCAGCGGCGAGGTCGCACGACCGGTCGACCTGCCGGGCCGGGCCGCCCTGGAGCGGCTGCTCCTCGAGGAGCCGGAGGGTGAGGAACCGCACGGCGGCGATGTCGGTGCGGGCCGATAGGCTCGTGACCATGAGCCAGCCCGTTGACAGTGCCGTCAGCGCCGTCCGTACGTACATCGAGCAGCACCGTGCAGCCTTCCTCGACGACCTCGCCGAGTGGCTGCGCATCCCGTCCGTGTCGGCCCAGCCCGACCACGAGAGCGATGTACGACGCAGCGCCGACTGGCTCGCCGCCAAGCTCCGGGAGACCGGCTTCCCGACCACCGAGGTCTGGGAGACGGCGGGCGCGCCCGCCGTCTTCGCCGAGTGGCCCTCCGACGACCCCGAGGCACCCACGGTCCTCGTCTACGGCCACCACGACGTACAGCCCGCCGCCCGCGAGGACGGCTGGGACAGCGAGCCCTTCGAGCCCGTCGTCCGCGACAACCGCCTCTACGCGCGCGGGGCGGCCGACGACAAGGGCCAGGTGTTCTTCCACACACTCGGCGTCCGCACCCACCTCGCCACGACCGGCCGCACCGCCCCGGCGGTGCACCTCAAGCTGCTGATCGAGGGTGAGGAGGAGTCCGGCTCCCCGCACTTCCGCGCGCTCGTGGAGGCTCGCGAGGGCCGGCTCGCCGCCGACGCGGTGATCGTCTCCGACACCGGTATGTGGTCCGAGGACACCCCCACCGTGTGCACCGGCATGCGCGGCCTCGCCGAGTGCGAGATCCGGCTGTTCGGCCCCGACCAGGACATCCACTCCGGCTCCTTCGGCGGCGCCGTCCCCAACCCGGCCACTGCCGCCGCCCGCCTTGTCGCCGCCCTGCACGACGAGCACGCGCGCGTGACGGTCCCCGGTTTCTACGACGGCATCGTCGAACTCACGGACCGCGAGCGCGCACTCTTCGCCGAGCTGCCCTTCGACGAGGAGCGGTGGTTGCGCACCGCCAAGTCGTACGCCACCCACGGCGAGGCCGGGCACACCACTCTGGAGCGCATCTGGGCCCGCCCCACCGCCGAGGTCAACGGCATCGGCGGCGGCTACCAGGGCCCCGGAAGCAAGACGATCGTCCCCGCCTCCGCCATGGTGAAGCTCTCCTTCCGGCTGGTCGCGGGCCAGGACCCCGACCACATCGAGAAGGCCGTCCGCGACTGGGCCGCCGAGCAGGTGCCCCCGGGGATCCGGCAGGAGATCACGTTCACCGGCTCCACGCGCCCGTGCCTCACGCCGCTGGACCACCCGGCCCTGCGGTCCGTCGTCCGCGCCATGGGCCGCGCCTTCGACAAGCCCGTCCGCTTCACCAGGGAAGGCGGTTCGGGACCGGCCGCCGACCTCCAGGAAGTTCTCGGCGCACCCGTGCTCTTCCTCGGCATCTCCGTCCCGTCCGACGGCTGGCACGCCCCGAACGAGAAGGTCGAGCTGGACCTCCTCCTCAAGGGCGTCGAGGCCACCGCGTACTTGTGGGGCGACCTCGCCGAGCACTGGTCCCATGCGCCCTGATCGTCCCGCGCCGCCCGGATCGGCGCGGCACGCGGGGCACACTGTAAGAACCGTCCCGTACCGCCACGCCCTGCCGGACCCGGTCGCCTCCCGCCGTACGTCCCGCTGAACCGCCCGCGAAACACCCTTTCCACCGGGGGAGTTGGAAGCACTCGTGACCACCTGGACCGACCACACCGCCGACCGCCCCGTCTCGCTCACCGCCCCGAGCGGCATCGACCGGGCCGCCCACCACCGGCTCGACGAGGCCTGGCTCGCGGCGGCGTGGAGCCACCCCACCACCCGCTGCTTCGTGGTCTCCGGCGGCCAGGTCCTCATCGACGAGACGGCCGACGGTCTTACCGAACTCGTCATGACCCCGTCCTTCGAAGCACCCCTCACCGAGGCACACCGCTACTTCCTCGGCATCGACGAGGAAGGCGTGCGCTACTTCGCCCTCCAGAAGGACGCACTCCCCGGCCGCATCGACCAGTCCGCGCGCGCCGCGGGGCTGCGCGAGGCCGGTCTGCTCCTGTCGCCCCGCGAGGCTGGACTGATGGTGCACGCGGTCGGCCTGGAGAACTGGCAGCGCACACACCGCTTCTGCTCCCGCTGCGGCGAGCGCACGATCATCGCGGCGGCCGGTCACATCCGCCGCTGCCAGGCCTGCGGCGCCGAGCACTACCCGCGCACCGACCCCGCCGTGATCATGGCCGTCACGGACGAGGACGACCGCATCCTGCTGGGCCGTCAGGTCCACTGGCCCGAAGGCCGCTTCTCGACGCTCGCCGGCTTCGTCGAACCCGGTGAGTCCATCGAGCAGTCGGTGCGCCGCGAGGTCTTCGAAGAGGCCGGCATCACCATCGGCCAGGTCGAGTACGTCGCCAGCCAGCCCTGGCCCTTCCCGTCCAGCCTGATGCTGGGCTTCATGGCACGCGCCACCTCTACCGACATCAACGTCGACGGCGACGAGATCCACGAGGCCCGCTGGTTCTCCCGCGACGAACTGCGCGCCGCCTTCGAGTCCGGCGAGGTGCTCCCGCCGTACGGCATCTCGATCGCGGCCCGTCTGATCGAGCTCTGGTACGGCAAGCCGCTGCCGACGAGGAGCTTCATCTGAGGAGCGGGCCATGCCGGACCCGTACTGGAATCACAACGTCCACTACCACCCGGTGGTGCTCGCCTCCGTGCCGGAAGGCTGCGGTGCGGCCCTCGACGTCGGCTGCGGCGACGGGCTGCTCGCGCGCAAGCTCGCGGACAGGGCGGAATCCGTCACCGGCGTGGACCGCTCGCCCGAGATGATCCGGCTCGCGCGCGAGAGCGCGCAGGAGCTCGGCGACGTGACGTTCTTCGAAGGGGACTACCTGGACGACCCGCGCCTGCCCGAGGGGACCTACGGCTTCGTGAGCGCGGTCGCCGTCGTCCACCACTCGGCTTTCGAGCACGCGGTGGGACGACTGGTACGGCTCCTGGCCCCAGGCGGACGGTTGGTGATCGTGGGGCTGGCACGCGACCGGGCACCGCTCGACTGGGTGATCGGCTCACTCGGCGTGCCGCTGAACCTGGTCCACCGCTACCGCCGGGGCGAGGGCGGCCCGGCGGGCATGCCCATGGAGGAGTCGGCGATGTCATGGAGCGAGGTCCGGCAGGCCGCTCACCGCCTCCTGCCCGGCTCCCGCTTCCGGCGCAGGCTGCTGTGGCGCTACACGCTGGTCTGGGACAAACCATAAGAAGGCGGCCCCTGAATCCGTCAGGGACCGCCATCCGACCACCACGTCCGCGCGGCCGTTACGCGCCGATCTTCTGCTTGACCTGAGCCAGCGAAGGGTTCGTGAGCGTCGAGCCGTCCGGGAAGAGCACGGTCGGAACCGTCTGGTTTCCGCCATTCGCCTTCTCGACGAACGCGGCGGAATCCGGGTCCTGCTCGATGTTGATCTCGTTGTACGTGATGCCCTCGCGGTCCATCTGGCTCTTCAGCCGGCGGCAGTAGCCGCACCACGTGGTGCTGTACATCGTCACAGTGCCCGGCATGTCTCTCGTGCTCCTTCGGCGGGTCGGGGGATGTGCGCTCGCAGTGGGGAAACGTACTTGAAAGGGCCACCATTCCCGGCGGCCGGGTTCCGCCGGACGTGACGCCTGCCGCATTAGTACGACTACGAGTGCCTGCCTGTGGACAACCGGCTCACCCGTCTCCGCCGACCTGGCAGCATGGCCGTGTGACAGCAGCAACGCACTCCCCGCTCTTCCCGCAGACACCGGGCTCTGCCGACGCGGTGCTCGAAGGGCTCGACCCCGAGCAGCGCGAGGTGGCCACCGCCCTGCACGGCCCGGTGTGTGTGCTGGCGGGCGCCGGCACGGGCAAGACGCGGGCGATCACCCACCGCATCGCCTACGGGGTGCGAGCGGGGATTCTCCAGCCCTCCAGCGTGCTGGCCGTCACCTTCACCAACCGTGCCGCCGGCGAGATGCGTGGCCGGCTGCGCCAGCTCGGCGCCGCCGGTGTCCAGGCCCGCACCTTCCACTCGGCCGCCCTGCGCCAACTCCAGTACTTCTGGCCGAAAGCCGTCGGTGGCTCCATGCCGCGGCTGGTCGACCGCAAGATCCAACTCGTCGCCGACGCTGCCGCCGCCTGTCGCATCCGCCTCGACCGGGGCGAGCTGCGGGACGTCACCGGCGAGATCGAATGGTCCAAGGTCACCCAGACCGTCCCCGCCGACTACGCGCCCGCGGCCGCCAAGTCCGGCCGTGAGTCCCCTCGCGACCCGGCGGAGATCGCCCAGATCTACTCCGCCTACGAGGACCTCAAGCGTGCCCGCGGGGTCATCGACTTCGAGGACGTCCTGCTGCTGACCGTCGCCGTCCTCCAGGACCGGCACGACATCGCCGAGCAGGTCCGCTCCCAGTACCAGCACTTCGTGGTCGACGAGTACCAGGACGTCAGCCCTCTCCAGCAGCGCCTGCTGGAGTTGTGGCTCGGCGAGCGGGAGAACCTGTGTGTCGTCGGTGACGCCAGCCAGACGATCTACTCGTTCACAGGAGCAACTCCCGATCATCTGCTCGACTTCCGCACCCGCCACCCCGGCGCCACCGTCGTCAAGCTGGTCCGCGACTACCGCTCCACCCCGCAGGTGGTCCACCTCGCCAACGGCCTGCTCACCCAGGCCCGGGGCCGCGCCGCCGACCACCGGCTGGAGCTGATCTCGCAGCGCGCTGCCGGGCCGGAGCCCGTCTACACCGAGTACACCGACGAGCCCGCCGAGGCCGAGGGTGCCGCCCGCCGCATCCGTGAGCTCATCGACGCAGGTTGCCGCGCCAGCGAGATCGCCATCCTGTTCCGCACGAACTCCCAGTCCGAGACCTACGAACAGGCCCTCGCCGACGCCGGAGTGCCCTACCAGGTGCGCGGTGCCGAGCGGTTCTTCGACCGCCCCGAGGTGCGCAAGGCGGGAGTCGCGCTGCGCGGCGCGGCCCGCTTCGGCGGCAACGACTCTCTTCTCGACGACGCCGTCGACCTGCCCTCCCAGGTGCGGGCCGTGCTGTCGGGCGAGGGTTGGACCACCCAGCCTCCGGCCGGCTCAGGGGCCGTCCGAGAGCGCTGGGAGTCGCTGGCCGCCCTGGTGAACCTCGCGCAGGACTTCGCAGCCTCGAAAGCCGGCGCCACCTTGAGTGACCTGGTGGCCGAGCTCGACGAGCGGGCCGGCGCCCAGCACGCCCCGACCGTCGAGGGCGTCACGCTCGCCTCCCTGCACTCGGCCAAGGGACTGGAGTGGGACGTGGTCTTCCTGGTCGGTGTCGCCGAGGGCATGATGCCGATCACCTACGCAAAGACCGACGAGCAGATCGAGGAGGAGCGCCGCCTCCTCTATGTCGGCGTCACCCGCGCCAGAGAGCGCCTGTACGTCTCCTGGGCGCTGTCCCGTTCGCCCGGGGGCCGTCCGAGCCGCAGGCCAAGCCGCTTCCTCGACGGCCTGCGCCCGGGCTCGGCCGGTACCGCCGGGCGGAGTGCCGCGGTCGGCTCCGGGGGCGTCGAGCGCGGCTTCACCACCAGCAGGGCCGGCGCCGTCCCGCGACGCACCCAGCGCACTCCGGCGCGCTGCCGGGTGTGCGGGCGCACGCTCACCGACGCCGGTGAGATGAAGCTGATGCGCTGCGAGGACTGCCCGTCGGACATGGACGAGGGGCTCTACGAGCGGTTGCGCGAGTGGCGTGCGGTCCAGGCACAGCGCAGCGGGCAGCCCGCCTTCTGCGTCTTCACCGACAAAACGCTGATCGCGATCGCCGAGGCCGTCCCCGACGACGACGGAGAGCTGGCGCGGATCCCCGGGGTCGGGGCGCGCAAGCTCAACCGCTACGGAGCCGATGTTCTGGCGATCTGCGCAGGCCAGGACCTCGGGGGAGAAGAAGTTGAGGGCTGACGCGAACTCGTCGAGAAAATAGTTTGCGCATGCCCCAGCAATCCCCATAGGTTCGTAGCCACGAGAACGGAGGCCTTCTCCGAGGCCCCGCTTTCGTGCTGTACTTGCATATCCGTCGGACCGGCTCACCCCCGGTCCCTCTAGACGCCGAGAGGAGGCGATTCCAGTGATCAGCATCAACTTCAGCTCCATCAGCACCGCCAAAGTGACCGATCGCTCGGTCGTCTCCACGTGCATGCTCGGCGCCTCGAACCCGGGCACCGGTCTGTCCGGCATTCGTGCCGTCCGTCCGGCGTCCTCCCTGTCTCTCGCGGACCTTCCCGTCCGGGAGCGCAATGAGCGACCGACCAAGGCACTGGAAGCAGTAGAGGCACAGGCGCACGTCTATGCCTTTGCGCCCGCCGGTGCCGGAAGCCGGAAGCAGGCGACGCAGCACCACCTGATGTGGGCCTTCCGTGGGCCAGAACCCTGGAGTGATCCAGCCTGATCGTGAATCAGGCCGGCGCCTTCAGGGCCGCGGAACCCCATCCGGGATCCGCGGCCCTTCTGTTTGTCTCCGAACGGGGACGACGGAGCGAAGGGGCCTCGGGACAAGAAAAGAACCCGGTACCAGCCACTCGGCCCAACAGGGCCGGAACGACAGACGAGGAAGACGAACCGTGCAACTCGAAGCGCACGCCCCGTCCGTACCGCCTTCCGAAACGATCCCCCCGCCCGGCCTCACGGAGGACTCTCCCTTGATCCCGCTCACTGCGCTCACCGCGCTCGACGACGCCATCGAGAACCTCGGCGTACCCGTCCCCTGCCGTTCGTACGACCCGGAGGTCTTCTTCGCGGAGTCGCCGGCGGACGTCGAGTACGCCAAGTCCCTCTGCCGGACCTGCCCGCTGGTCGAGGCCTGCCTCGCCGGTGCCAAGGAGCGGCGTGAGCCCTGGGGCGTCTGGGGTGGCGAGCTGTTCGTCCAGGGTGTCGTCGTTGCCCGGAAGCGGCCGCGTGGCCGCCCGCGGAAGAACCCGGTCACGGCATGAACACCGCAGGAACAATCGACCGTCCTTTCACGCACGACCCCAAGAAGCAGGCCCCGATGAAGCCGTCCACCAACGAGCCCGCAGGCACCGCGCCTGAAGACTTCACCACCAGTGGTGCGATCGACTCGCGCCAGAACAGGACCCGAGAGATGCAACTCATCCCAGAAGCCCTCGCTCGCGCGCATATGCACGAGCGACTGCATGAGGCCGAGCAGGAACGCCGGGCCGTGCGCCTGGCGACCGCTCGCCGGATGCAGCGCCGGGCGGAGCGCGCCTCGCTGCGTGCCCGGCGTGCGCTCGCCCTGGCCGTCATGCAGTAATCCCGAACACGCCTGAAGCGGTGGCCTCCCAGTCAGGGAGGCGGAGCTCTCCCGGCGGGGGCCGGTCCGTCCGAACGGACCGGCCCCCGCAGTGCGTTGGGTCTACCGATCCGCAGGTCACGGGGATATCGTCAGCGAGGTGACGAGTCTTCCCGGAGGCAGTGACCACGGCTCCGCCAAGGAGTCCGAGGCCCTCGTGTGCGCCCGGTGCGGCACCAGGGCGCAGGCACCGCAGCCCTCCTGGATGTGCTCCGTGGAGAACGGCGTCCGCCAGTACTTCTGCGACACCTGCTCCCGGGAGAACCTCAGGGCGATCGAGGGGCGGCTCGACTCGGCCTGGTGGTGAAACCTCCGAGAAACCTCACGCCTCCGCCGCCGGCTTCTCCTCCAAGCCGTCTTCCAGTACCTCTTCCGGGCTCTCCTCCGGCACGAACCCGGGCAGCCACTCCTCCAGCTCCTCGCGCAGCCGCACCGTCGAGCCCAGCTGGCACAGCACGCCGATCGTGCTCAATGTCACACGGTGGATGAGGAGATAGGCCGGGGGCAGGTTGAGCTGCTTGCCCAACTGGTAGGCGGGGGAGCGCGGGTCGCCGATCCGGGTCGCCTGGCTGCGCATCCAGCCGCGGGTGAAGGTGAACTCCTCGACCTGGGCCGGTTCGATGATCGGCAGGAGGTAGTCGAGGACGGCGTCCGGGTCCAGCTCTATGGACTCCTTGACGAAGCCTTCGGCGCACAGGAGTTCGTAGACGGCGTCCGCCTCGCCGTCGAGGGTCATCCGCAGCGAGCTGCCGATCGTGGCCGGCAGGCCGCCCGGGAGGCGGTCGACCGTGCCGAAGTCCAGGACGCCCAGGTGCCAGTCGTCCTCGCCTTCCGGACCGCCGGGCACGAGACGGAAGTTGCCCGGGTGCGGGTCGGCGTGCAGCAGCCCGGTGCGGGCGGGGCCGGAGAAGAGGAAGCGGGCCAGGAGCTGGCCGGCCCGGTCCCGCTGCTCCTGGGTGCCGTCGGAGATCACCTCCGACAGCGGGACACCGTCCATCCATTCAGTGATCAGCACCTGGTCGCACTGGTGGACCACATCGGGCACCACGACGTCGGGGTCGCCGGCGAACTCCTCGGCATGCGCATGCTGGGCCTGCGCCTCCAGGCCGTAGTCCAGTTCCTCGGAGACCCGGTCCCTGAGCTCCGAGATCAGCGGCTTGATGTCCACGCCCGGGATGAGGGGGCCAAGCAGCCGGGCGAAACGGCTCAGTTGGTTCAGGTCGGACAGCAGCGCCTCGCCCGCCCCGGGGTACTGCACCTTGACGGCCACCTCACGGCCGTCGCTCCACACCCCGCGGTGCACCTGGCCGATAGAGGCGGCCGCCGAGGGCTTGTCCTCGAACTCGAGGAACAGCTCCTGCCAGTTCTCGCCGAGCTGCTCCTCCAGCACCGCGTGCACAGTGCGTGTCGGCATCGGAGGCGCCGCCTCCTGGAGTTTTGTCAGCGCCGCGCGGTAGGGGCCGGCGATCTCCTCGGGAAGCGCCGACTCGAAGACCGACAGGGCCTGGCCGAACTTCATCGCCCCGCCCTTGAGCTCGCCGAGCACTTTGAACAGTTGCTCGGCCGTGCGCTGTTGCAGCTCGCGGCCGACCAGCTCGGCGGACTCGCCGACGATCCGCTTGCCCAGCCCCCAGGTCGCCCGTCCGGCGAAACCGAGCGGTAGCGCGGCGAGCTTGGCGGTACGGGTGACCGCCTTGCGGGGAAGATCAGACATGCGCCCTCCAGGTCCCAGCCAGCCGCGCCGCGTGGGTCGTGCGGCGTAACTCCTTCGACGGTTGTTGCTCCGCCATTGTCTCGTGCGACTCCTCTTCCTTGGGTGTGTGTTCCCCCTTACCTTTCTCCGCTGCCCCACAAGGACATGCGGGGTGCCCCCAGACCGGCCGGGCATGCCAGTGGAGGGTGGGCAGCGAGACCTCCCAGCGTGCGCCGGCACTCGAGGGCACCTGTCCGTCCAAGAAGGCCAGGGCGTGCGCGGCGGCAAGGCCCGCGACCGTCGTGGCCAGCGCCAGATCGCAGGACCGCACCTTGCGCGGTGCACCGGAGCGCCACTGTGCGACCAGACGGGGCCAGGCCTGGTCACGGTCCGTGCGCGCCTCGTGCAGACAGCCGGCGCAGCCCGTCTCACCCGGCAGCACGAACGGGCCGACCACCCCGGTCGCCTCCACCACGCCGATGTACAGATGGGGTGTGCCGGAGGTGATCAAGGGGTCGGCGGCGGACGGAACGGGCGCGTGCACGTCGACGTCGTCCCGTGGGGCGAGGATCACCAGGGACAGGCCGGGATCGTCGCCCTCGGAAGCCGCGCGGGGGCTGCGGCGTGGTGGGCGGTCCGGCGCCGCCCCTCGTACGGCCCGCCGCGCCGCCTCCTCCCGGCGTTCGCCGACGGACTCGGCGGGCAGCCCGCCCGGAGCGACATCCCCCGGCTCGACCGAGCCGACGTCGCGCACCTCGACCTCGCCGACCCCGGCGCCCGACAGCAGTGAGGCGAGGACCGTGCCCACCCGGCCGGCACCCCTGACCTGGACGCGCAGGGAGCGGCGGGCGGCCAGGAGCCTGATCGCCTCGCCCGGTGCGGACGTGGTCAGGGACAGGGAGGCCAGGTCGGGACGCAGCCGGTCGAGGACCTCTTCCTTGCCGCGCAGCGTTTCGGCGGCCGGGCCGCCGCCCTTGGCGTCGTCGATGAGTCCGGCCCGTGACAGCCGTTCCACCAGGGCGTCGACATGCCCGTCCGGCAGGTGCATCCGACGGCCCTCCTCCCGCAGGAGAGGCAGCCCGCGCGTGCCGTTGAGCAGGTCGAGGAAGCTGCCTGTCGCCGTGTCCATCGGACCCAGCGTCATCGCGTGCGCCGGGGTCATCCCGAACTGCACGGTGTTGAGATCCCGCCAGCCGCGCCGGAGCGCGGGCTTCACGAGCGGGACCGACGGCACCGTCGGAACCAGTGGAACCATCGGATGCGGATCCAGCGACTGCATGACAGGCCCCCGTAGTCCTTGTAGTCCTTGCAGGACATCCCCACCTGCCGGTGGAGGTCGGTCGCAGCTCCGCCGGTGGTGCCAGCATGCCCGGGCCCGCCACCGGGCGCCGAAAGTTGTCCACAGGCAGTGGATATTCGTCGTACAAGTCAGTCGTATGAATCAAACGCATGTGGGGGATCGGAAGCGAACCGCCCCGGAGTCGGGACTTCCCGCGTGTGCAGCGGGTAACGTCGGGGCGTGCCCGCCGACCCACTGCACCGCGCCGGAACACCACAGCGCAGCACGACGAGCCTGCCGCCGAGCGGCTCGGGGGCGAGCGCGATCGAGGTGCGCAGGAGTTCCCGTCGACGCCGGACGGTCTCCGCGTACCGCGAGGGCGATCGCACCGTGGTGCTCATCCCTGCCCGGATGTCCGAGGCCGAGGAGCAGCGCTGGGTGAGCGTCATGCTCGACAAGCTGGCCGCCCAGGAGAGCAAGCGAGTCCTCGGCGACGCCGAGCTGGCCGAGCGGGCCCAGCGCCTGTCGGCCCAGTACTTCGAGGGCCGGGCCCGGCCGAACTCGGTGCGCTGGGTCACCAACCAGAACACCCGCTGGGGCTCGTGCACCCCCTCCGAGGGCAGCATCCGTCTGTCGCACCGCCTGCAGGGCATGCCCGAGTACGTCGTCGACTACGTCCTTCTCCACGAGCTCGCGCATCTCCTGGTCCCCGGACACGGGCCCCGTTTCTGGCGGCTGCTGGAGGCGTATCCGCGCACCGAACGGGCCCGGGGGTATCTCGAAGGAGTCGTCGCCGCCGAGCGGTTGCCGCACCTGCCGGGCGCGCGCGGAGAGTGACGGCGGCCCCGCGCGGGATTTTGTACCGGATCTGTACCGAGATCCTCCGGTGTCCGAGTTTGCCGTTAGCCTGTCGCGACGTACTTGCATTCGGGATGGGGGACGGTCGTTACGCATGGCCAGGGAATTCCAACGCGGCCACAAGGCCAAGATCAGTGACCTCACCGCGGGCACCGATCTGTACGTGGGTGTACAGATCTCCGGTCCCGGGCTGACCTTCGACATCAGCTGCTTCGGTCTCGACGCCGACGAACGGCTCTCGGACGACCGGTACTTCGTCTTCTTCAACCAGCCGAAGTCCCCTGAGGAATCCATTCAGCTGCTGGGCGCGCAGGCGGGCGACACGGAGGCCTTCCGGGTCACCCTCGACAAGATCCCGCCGCAGATCCACAAGCTCTCGTTCACGGCGACGATCGACGGCGCCGGGCAGATGTCGCAGATCGCCCCGGGATACGTCCGTATCGTCGCCGGCGGCGAGGAGGTGGCCCGGTACTCCTTCGACGGCAGCGAGTTCTCCACGGAACGTGCCGTCATGCTGGGCGATCTCTACCTCAAGGACGTGTGGCGGTTCGCCGCAGTCGGGCAGGGCTTCGACGGCGGTCTCGACGCGTTGCTGAAGAACTTCGGTGGAGAGGTCGCCGAGGAGGAGCCCGCGCCCGCCGCCCCGGCGCAGCCCCAGGCACCGGCTTTCGCACCGCCGCCGCAGGCCGCCGCGCCACCGGTGCCTCCCGCCCCGGCCCCGGCACCCAACTTCGGAACTCCCGCACCGGCGGCCCCGTCCGTCCACACGGCACCGACGATCGCCGGGACCACTCCGCCCGCCGGATTCGGTACCCCGCCCGGCGTCCCGCCGCAGACCGCCCCCGCGCCCACGAGCCCGCAGATGTTCACGCCCCCCGGGGCCGGGGCAGCACCCGCCGGTCAGTTCACGCCTCCGGGCGCCCCCGCCGCATTCCCGGGTCAGGCCCAGCCCTTCGGAGGCGCCACGACGCTGGCGCCGGTGCCGCCCGAGGCGAACGTCCGCGTCGTCCTGACGAAGTACGCGGAGGCCCCCGTAGGGGACCGCTGGACGGAGCAGAACCCGCAGCTCGTGCGGGCCACGCTCACCAAGGGCGCCCCGATCCTCGCCAAGCAGGGCAGCATGGTCGCCTACCAGGGCGACATCGACTTCGCCCACAAGGGCTCCGGGCTGCTCGGCAAGCTCACCGGAGCGCTCACCGGCCAGGGCATGTCCCTGATGCGCTGCGCCGGTGACGGCGAGGTGTTCCTCGCCGACGAGGCCAGCCGGGTGTTCGTCATCCGCCTCCAGGGGGAGCAGCTCTACACCAGCGCGCAGGGTGTGCTGGCCTTCGACGAGGCCCTGGACACCGAGGTGCGCCGCATCGAGGGTGCGGGGCTGCCGGGCGGCGGCCTGTTCAGCATGCTCTTCTCGGGGACCGGAGCCGTCGCCGTGAAGACACGCGGCGTGCCGGTAGTCATCCCCGTGGGCCCGGCCACCTACGTCGACGGCAACGCCGTCATCGCCTGGTCCGCCGGTGCGCAGGCCGTCACCACGACCGCGCTCAGGCTGCGCCGTTCCGGGTACTCCCGGCAGACCTCGGAGGCCGTGAACCTCCAGTTCCGCGGCGCCCCCGGCAACTTCGTCGTCGTACAGCCCTTCGAGGTGTGAGGCCCATGGACACCCAGACTCTCAGCGCGCACCGCGCCGCTTCGACCGGCGTCCGCATGAGTGTGCACAGCTCCAAGACGCTCAAGGTCATCATGGCCACCGGACACGATCTGCTGGCCAAGGCCGGCTCGATGATCGCGTACGACGGCTATGTGCAGTTCGACGGGGCGCCGGCCAGCCTGCGCCGTTCGGCGGAGGAGATGGTCAGCGGTGAGGGCGGCAGGCTGATGCTCTGCCGCGGCGACGGCGATCTCTACCTCGCCGACTACGGCGGCGACGTCCTCGTCCTTCACCTGAACGGCGAGGCCCTCTCGGTCAACGGCGCCACGCTGCTGGCCTGCGACGCCTCGCTGGATCTGACCATCGAGCCGGTCAAGGGGCTCGCCAAGCTGTCCGGCTCCGGCCTGACCAACCTCGTCATCCGGGGCACCGGCTGGGTCGCGTTGGTCAGCCGGGGCATTCCCATGGCCCTGGACTGCGCCGAACGGGAGACGTACGTCGACCCGGACGCGCTGATCGCCTGGACGACCGGCCTGGACATGAAGGCGCGCCGCACGGTCAAGGCGAGCGCCCTCATCGGCCGGGGCAGTGGTGAGGCCTTCCAGATCGGCTTCAAGGGCCAGGGCTTCGTGGTCGTCCAGCCGAGCGAGGACACCGGCGACCGATTCAAGATCCGGGGCTGAAGGGAGCACCACGCACATCATGCACAGCACACTCTTCGCACACGTCCCGGTGGAGTCCACCGGCCGCTACACCCTGCAGAACCCGCAACTCCTCAAGACCGACGTCACCCAGGGCAGCAGCGCCGTGCTCGCCCGCCAGGGCGCCATGGTGGCCTTCGAGGGGCAGGTGGAGTTCGACAGCCAGTACCGCAACCGCAGCTGGCGCAACGTCGAGCGGATGACGGGCGAGCGCCTGGAACTCATGCGCTGCAAGGGCAACGGCATCGTGTATCTCGCCAACCTCGCCCAGCACCTGCACATCATGGAGGTCGGCCGCGGCCTGACCGTCGACAGCTCCTACGTCCTCGCCTTCGACGGCTCCCTGGGCGTCGGCATCGTCGCGGTCGACAGTGCCGTGGAGATCGCGTCGGCGGGTGCCTACAACCTGGAACTGACCGGCTCCGGACAGGTCGTCCTCATGACCTCCGGTGAGCCGCTGGTCATGGAGGTGACCCCGGAGAAGAACGTCTGCTGCGACGCGGACGCCGTGGTCGCCTGGTCCACGTCCCTGCGGACCCAGCTCCAGGCCCCCACCTCCACGTCCGCCGTGTGGCGCCGCAAGGGCTCCACCGGCGAGGGCTGGGAGATGCAGTTCTCCGGCACGGGGCACGTCCTCGTACAGCCCAGCGAGCTGCTGCCGCCGCAGCATCTGCGCAACTCGGGGATGCTCGGCCAGTTCGGCATGCGCGGGAACTCCCTCGGGGCCAGCAACGCCTGAGCCTCCGGCACCGCCGCGAGGCAAACGTAAGGGGCGACCGCCATGGCGGTCGCCCCTTACACACGTTCAGAGCCTGGCGCGGGTCGCCACGAGCAGTCGTACGACCGACTCGTCCGCCACGGCCGCCACCTCGTCGTATCCGAACCAGCGCACGTCGAGCGACTCGTCGCTCACCGAGTGCGCCGCGCCGGGCGGGGCCACGACCGCGTACTGGACGTCGAAGTGGCAGTGGCACGGCGGCGGGATCGGATGCCGGTCCAGGCGCACCGGACCGCCCGCAAGCAGCGTCAGCCCCTCGACGCCGGACTCCTCCGTGGCCTCGCGCAGGGCCGCCGCCTCCAGCGAGGCGTCCTGCGGCTCGCAGTGGCCGCCCATCTGGAGCCACTTGCGCAGCTTCTTGTGGAGCGTGAGCAGCACCCGGCGGCGCTCCGGGTCGATCACCAGGGCGCTCGCCGTGATGTGACCGGCCCGGCATGCCTTCCACATCCCGTCCGGGTGTGCCGCGAGGTGGTCCAGGTAGGCCTGGCGCAGCTCTTGCTGGTCCTCGTAGCCCTTCAGCACGAGGACCGCCTCGTCGTACAGGCTCACTCGGTGTCGTCGCCCTTGTCCGCGTCCTTGGAGTCGTCCTTCTTCTTGAGGTCGGGCCTGTCGGCCGCCTCGCCGAGCATCTTGTCCAGCTCGGAGAAGTCCAGCTGCTCGCGGTGCACGAAGCCGTCCGGGTCGTCCAGGTCGGAGGCCGTCGGCAGCATGTCCGGGTGGGCCCACAGGGCGTCCCGGCCGTCGACACCGCGCGCGTCGGTGAGCGAGGCCCACAGACGGGAGGCGTCACGCAGGCGGCGCGGGCGCAGCTCCAGGCCGATCAGCGTGGCGAACGTCTGCTCGGCCGGGCCGCCCGAGGCGCGACGGCGACGCAGGGTCTCGCGCAGCGCGTCCGCGGACGACAGGCGCGGCTTCGCGGCCGCGTGGACCACCGCGTCCACCCAGCCCTCGACGAGCGCCAGGGCCGTCTCCAAGCGGGCAAGGGCGGCCTTCTGCTCGGGCGTGTCCTCCGGCTGGAACATGCCCTGCTGGAGGGCGTCCTGCAGCTGCTCGGGATTCTGCGGGTCGAACTGGCCGACCACGTCCTCCAGCTTGGCGGTGTCGACCTTGATCCCGCGCGCGTAGCCGTCGACCGCGCCGTACAGGTGCGAGCGCAGCCACGGAACGTGCGCGAAGAGGCGCTGGTGGGCGGCTTCCCGCAGGGCGAGATACAGCCGCACCTCCTCCTTCGGCACGCCGAGGTCCTTGCCGAACCCCTCGATGTTCACCGGCAGCAGCGCGGCCTTGCCGGCCGGACCGAGCGGCAGGCCGATGTCGGTGGAACCGAAGACCTCGCCCGCGAGCACACCGACGGCCTGACCGATCTGCGTGCCGAACATGGCGCCGCCCATCGAGCGCATCATGCCGATCAGCGGGCCCGCCATGGCCTGCATCTCCTCCGGCAGGACGTCGCCCATGGCCGCGCCGACGCGCTCGGCGACCGGGTCCACGAGCTCCTTCCACGCGGGCAGGGTCGCCTCGACCCACTCCGCGCGGCTCCACGCCACCGCGGAGCCCGCGCCGGACGGCAGGGACGTCGCGTCGTCGAGCCACAGGTCGGCGAGCCGGACGGCCTCCTCGACCGCGGTGCGCTCGGCCGGGCCGACGCTCGCGTCCTTGGTGCCTTCCGCCGTGCCCTGGGAGACCGTCTGGCGGGCGATCTGTTTGGCCATGTCCCAGTTCACCGGGCCGCCCTCGTAGGAGAGCATCTGGCCCAGCTGCTGGAAGGCGGCGCCCAGGTCGGTGGGGTTCAGCGAACCGAACATGGCGGCGAGCGGATTGTCCGCACCGGGGCCGCCAAAGCCTCCGGCACCGGGCAGCCCGCCGAAACCGAACGGGTTGGCCGGCCCCTGACCACCACCGCTCTCCTGGTCCTTCTTCTTGCCCTCGTCGCCGTCGTCCGGCTCCTCCGGCGGAAGGCCGAATCCGAATGGGGTGTCACTCACGGGATTCCTCGGCTGGTAAGGCCGCCGGTTGTCCGACGGCACGGCTGCCCGATAACACCACCCAGCGTAGACACCATGGGCGCTTCGGGCCTCGGTGCTTCGCCGACTCTCGGCCTGCGGCAGGATGGATGCCACCTGGTACGTACGCGTCACGCGCGTTCGTACTGAAGACAACCGCTGGAGACGCCCGGTGAGTTCCCCAGATCCGCAGGTTCGCGCAGCGCGAAACCACTCAACCACGTCCGGTGTGCGCGGGCCCGTCGTCGCGGTCACCGGTGCCGCGTCCGGCGTCGGCGCGCTGCTCACCGAGCGGCTCGCCGCGTCGGACGAGATCAAGCAGGTCATCGCCATCGACGAGCGGCGCGGCGAGTGCGCGGCGGCACAGTGGCACATCCTCGATGTGCGGGATCCGGCCATCGCGGAGAAGCTGCGAGGCGCCGACGTGGTCGTGCATCTGGCGCTCGACCTCGACCTGGAGACCGACGCCGCCGCCCGTACGGCCTACAACGTACGGGGGACACAGACCGTGCTGACGGCCGCCGCGGCGGCCGGGGTGCACCGGGTCGTGCTCTGCACGTCGGCCATGGTCTACGGGGCCCTGCCGGACAACGAGCTGCCGCTCTCCGAGGACGCGGAACTGCGGGCCACGGCGGAGGCGACCGGGGTCGGGGATCTGCTGGAGATCGAGCGGCTCGGGCGGCGCGCCCCGCGGGCGCACCCGGGGCTCAACGTCACCGTGGTCCGGCCGGCCGTGCTGGTGGGGGAGACGGACACCGCCCTGACCAGGTACTTCGAGTCCCCTCGGCTGCTGGTCGTGGCCGGCTCGCGGCCCGCTTGGCAGTTCTGCCACGTCGAGGATCTGTGCAGTGCCCTGGAGTACGCCGCCCTGGAGAAGGTCGACGGGGAACTCTCGGTCGGGTGCGACGGCTGGCTGGAGCAGGAGGAGGTCGAGGAGCTCAGCGGGATCCGGCGGATGGAGCTGCCGTCCGCCGTCGCTCTGGGAGCGGCGGCCCGGCTGCACCGGATCGGGCTGACGCCGTCCCCTGCGGGGGACCTGGCGTACACGATGTACCCCTGGGTGGTGAGCGGGAGCCGCCTGCACGACGCGGGATGGCGGCCGCAGTGGACCAACGAGGAAGTGCTCGCGGAACTCCTGGAGGAGGTCTCCGGGCGGCACACCGTGGTCGGGCGGCGGCTCGGCCGCAAGGACGCGACGGCGGCGGGGGCCGCGGGGGCGACGGTGGCTCTGCTGGGCGCGGCGGCGGTGGTACGGCGGGCGCGGAAGGCGCGGCGGCGAATTTGAGGCGTGCGGGGAGCGTCCCTCTTGAGGTGCACGGCGTGAGGGCTGGGCGGGCTGGGTCGCGCAGCCCGGCGCTACGGGGTGCCGCCTGCGCCCACCCGTGCCGCCCCAGCGGCACGACTGCCCGCAGTGCGACGGTGTCGGCTGCCCGCAGCTCGGCAGGCGGGAGTTGTACGTCGCCTGTAGGAGACTCCAAACCCGCACGCGTGCGTGCCGGGCGACAACGCTGTTCCCCGTGATTCGCGGCGTGCGGCACGATAGGGGCATGGCACCCACACACGACCACCCCGGCGAGCAGGCCGCGCAGGATCCCATCAAGCTCCTTGCCATCCGGGAGACGCCTCTCTCCCTGGACGAGGTGTTCCGGGCCGTCGGGGACGACGCCGCGGGCGGGACCGCGCTGTTCGTCGGGACCGTGCGCAATCACGACGAGGGTGCCGATGTCGACGAGCTCGGCTACTCGTGCCACCCCAGTGCCGAGGCCGAGATGCGGCGGATCGCCGAGAAGGTCGTCGCCGAGTACCCGGTGCGGGCCCTGGCCGCGGTGCATCGGATCGGGGACCTCGGGGTCGGGGATCTCGCCGTCGTGGTCGCCGTGTCGTGCCCTCACCGGGGCGAGGCCTTCGAGGCCTGCCGGAAGCTGATCGACGACCTCAAGCACGAGGTGCCCATCTGGAAGCACCAGAAGTTCTCCGACGGCACCGAGGAGTGGGTCGGCGCCTGCTGAGCTCTTCACTGTCCGTGACGCACGCTCCGGTTGCGTAACCGCACCCCTGCCGTGAGCGTTGTCAGTGCGGATGGTTAATCTGCTGATCAGTCAGTTGCGGTCACTCATCGGGGTTGGGAGGACGGCATGGCGGCGCTCGCCTGGTTGTTGATTCCGCTTGTGGCAGCGATCGGCGCCGGTCTCTGGGGCAGTTGGGCCGCTCGGACCAGAAAAGCGCGCAGTGACGGCCCCGAACTCGACGGGTACGCGCGTTTCCGTGCCGCCATGGAGAAGTCCCGATCCGGCACGTGACCGGGACGCGGCCCTGACGGTGCGCTGACAGAGGCGTCCCGTACTGTCGTGCCATGCCACGCCGCACCGCGACGATGCTCGCCTCCACCCTGATGCTGATCGCGCTCCTGTGCGCGGGAGTCTTCATCAACGTCCCGTATGCGGAGATGTCACCGGGTCCGACGGTGAACACACTCGGGGACCACGACGGCGAGCCGGTGCTGCAGATCTCGGGGCGGAAGACGTACGCGACGAACGGGCATCTGAACATGACCACCGTCCGGGTCACCAGCGCGGACTACAAGATGAACCTCGTCGAGGCCGTCTACGGATGGCTTGCGCACGACAACAAGGTCGTGCCGCACGACACCCTCTATCCGGACGGCAAGACGGAGGAGCAGTCCACCCAGGAGAACGCCGAGGAGTTCAGCCAGTCCCAGGAGAGCGCCAAGGTCGCCGCCCTGGAGCAACTGGACGTGCCGGTGCAGTCCTGGGTGATCGTCTCGACCGTCGTCAAGGACTCCCCGGCCGAGGGCAAGCTGCACGCCGGTGACGTGATCAAGGCCGTCGACGGCACAGCGGTGAAGAAGCCCGACGACGTCGCGGGACTGGTCACCAAGCACAAGCCCGGACAGGACGTCGTCTTCACCGTCGTGCCCGCCAAGGAACAGGCCGCCGCCGAGAAGGAGAACAGGACGGCGACCGGTACCGAGGACATCACCATCACGACGAAGGCGTCCGACGACGCCGGCGACAAGCGCGCCATCGTCGGGATCTCGGCGGGGACGGACCACACGTTCCCGTTCACCATCGACATCAAGCTCGCGGATGTGGGCGGGCCGAGTGCGGGGCTGATGTTCGCGCTCGGCATCTACGACAAGCTCACCCCGGGCAGTCTCACCGGTGGCAAGTTCGTGGCCGGCACCGGGACGATCGACGACGACGGCAAGGTCGGCCCGATCGGCGGCATCGAGATGAAGACCGTCGGTGCGCGCAGCAAGGGCGCCCAGTACTTCCTCACTCCCGCCGACAACTGCGCGGCCGCCGCGAGTGACACCCCCGACGGGCTCACCCTCGTCAAGGTGAAGACCATCGACGACGCCCTCGCCGCCCTCAAGGACATCCGCTCCGGCGACACCGCCGACCTGCCGAAGTGCACGACCAAGGGCTGACGAGCTCGGTTCCGTACGCGGCTGGGGGAGCCCTTCGCGAAGAAGGGCGCCCCCAGCCGCGTACCGGAAGACCATCGCCGTACCGGAAGGTCTCAGTCCGCGAACGTCGCCGACAGTGCCTCGGCGAGGCCCGGCACCAGGTCACCGCCCGTGAGGACCTCCGTCGGGGAGTCCTTCGCGCGCAGTCGCAGGGCCGAGTCGCGCGCGCCGTCCCGCAGGACCGCGACCGTCATGCGGACCTCCTGACGGTCCGGATGCTCGGCCACCCACTGGGCGAGCTTCTTCTCGCTCAGGCCCTCCGGGACGGACGCCTCCGCCGACGGCGGCAGCATCAGGCGCTCCACCGTGAGCGCGCAGCCGACCACGGCGTCGGGCCAGGCGATCGTGCCGAGGAACTCGTCGAGCGGTTTGCCCGCGGGGATCTCCTCCTGCTCGATGGGGGTGAGGCCGGTGGTCTGCTGCTCCGCGTCGAGGCCGAGCTGGGCCGCGAGGGCAGGTTCCTGGGTTCGCAGCCGGGCTGTGTCTACGAGGGCGAAGAGGCGGGCGGGCTGGTCCCAGCCGAGGCCGGAGGTGTACTCGTCGATCTCGAGAACGGCCCGGGTGAGCGGGCTCGCCGCCATGGGGGTGTTGGACATGGTCACAATCCTCTCTCGTTCAGGGCCGGAATCGGGAACCGAGTAAAGCGTGAGTAAGTTGCATAGGTGAGGGCCTACGATCACGTGGCCCATGGACGGCCCGTGACGACGCGGGTCTGACGGACCAACAGCGAACTTCGAGGTGCGCACCTTGGCTTTCCAGATGCCGGACCGCGGCGGAGGCCCGACGGGGCCACGGATCAGAGTGGGCCGCCCGTCCCGGCGTGTCCGGACCCTGCTCATGACACTGGGCGTGCTTGCCGTACTCGGTATGGCTTTCACCATGTTCGCCGGGTTCTGGACGGACTGGCTCTGGTACCGGTCGGTGAACTACTCGTCCGTGTTCACGACCACCCTGTGGACCAAGATCGGACTCTTCTTCGTCTTCGGTCTGCTGATGGCGCTGGCGGTCGGCCTCAACATCTGGCTGGCCCACCGGTTGCGCCCGCCGCTGAGCGCCATGTCGATGGAGCAGCAGAGCCTGGACCGCTACCGGATGGGCATCGCGCCGTACAAGAGGTGGCTGCTCCTCGGAATCACCGCCCTGGTGGGCCTCATCGCCGGTGCCTCGGCATCCAGCCAGTGGCGGACCTGGCTGATGTGGGTCAACGGCGTGCCCTTCAACCAGAAGGACCCGCAGTTCCACCTCGACGTCTCCTTCTACGCCTTCGACCTGCCCTGGTACCGGTTCCTGCTCGGCTTCGGCTTCGCCGCCGCGATCCTCTCCGTGATCGCCGCCGCGCTCACCCACTACCTGTACGGCGGGCTCAGGGTCACCTCCCCGGGCGCGCGGGCCACGGCCGCCGCGACCGGACACCTGTCGGTGCTGCTGGGCATCTTCGTCGCCCTGAAGGCCGTCGCGTACTGGCTCGACCGGTACGGGCTGGCCGTGAAGTCCAGCGACTTCAAGGCCACCGACGCCTGGACCGGCCTCAGGTACGTCGACGCGAACGCCTATCTGCCGGCCAAGACGATCCTGTTCTGCATCGCCGTCATCTGCGCCGTGCTGTTCTTCGCCACCCTGTGGCGGCGCACCTGGCAGCTGCCCGTCATCGGCTTCGGTCTGATGGTGCTCTCGGCGATCCTCATCGGCGGCCTGTACCCGGCGATCGTCCAGAAGTTCCAGGTCCAGCCCAACGAGCAGGCCAAGGAAGCGCCGTACGTCGCGAAGAACCTCAAGGCGACGCGTGACGCGTACGGCATCGACGACACCAAGGTCACCGAGTACGCGGGCAAGTCCACCACCACGGACAAGACCAAGCTGCGCGACGACGTCGACGGCACGGCCAGCATCCGCGTCATGGACCCGAACGTCGTCTCGCCGACGTTCCAGCAGCTCCAGCAGATGCGCAACTACTACGCGTTCCCGACCAACCTGGACGTCGACCGTTACAGCAAGGACGGCAAGGACCAGGACACGGTCATCGGTCTGCGTGAGCTGAACCTCAACGGCATTCCGAAGAACAACTGGATCAACGACCACTTCCGTTACACCCATGGGTACGGCGTGGTCGCCGCCAAGGGCACCACGGCCGACGCGGAGGGCCGCCCGGTCT
This sequence comes from Streptomyces sp. NPDC058678, assembly GCF_042714835.1. Classification (NCBI taxonomy): domain Bacteria; kingdom Bacillati; phylum Actinomycetota; class Actinomycetes; order Kitasatosporales; family Streptomycetaceae; genus Streptomyces; species Streptomyces sp. NPDC058678. The sequence goes on from NZ_JBHXSG010000025.1 coordinate 51,129, forward strand.
TCACCGAGTCCGACCTGCCGTCCCAGGGCGACCTGGGGACGTACCAGCAGCGGATCTACTACGGCGAGAAGACCACCACGTACTCGATCGTCGGCGGTCCCCAGAAGGAGATCGACTACTCCGACGACAGCGGGGAGAAGACCTTCAGCTACACGGCTGACAGCGGGGTCAACCTCTCCAACCCGGTCAACAGGGCCGCGTACGCGGTGGCGTTCAGCGAGCCGCAGATCATGTACTCCGGCGCGATCGGCGAGGGGTCGCGGATCCTGTACAACCGCACGCCCAAGCAGCGCGTCGAGGCGGTGGCCCCGTGGCTGACCATCGACGGCGACGCCTACCCGGCGGTCGTGGACGGCAAGATCCAGTGGATCGTCGACGCGTACACGACGACGAACGGCTACCCGTACTCCTCGCGTACGACCCTTGGTGACACCACGGCCGACTCGCTGACCGCGACGAACAACTCGCGTGCGGTGGTGGCCCAGCAGAACCAGGTCAACTACATCCGCAACTCGGTGAAGGCGACCGTCGACGCGTACACCGGCCAGGTCAAGCTCTACCAGTGGGACACCCAGGACCCGGTCCTGAAGACCTGGATGAAGGCCTTCCCGGGCACGGTGAAGGCCAAGGGCGACATCTCCGCGTCGCTGATGGCCCATCTCCGTTACCCGCAGGACCTGTTCAAGGTCCAGCGCGAACTGCTCAGCCGCTACCACGTCGAGGACGCGGACACCTTCCTCAGCGGCAGCGAGGTGTGGCAGGTGCCGGACGACCCGACGAACAAGTCGGGTGACGCGGTACCGCCGTACTACCTGAGCATGAGGATGCCCGACCAGTCGGCGCAGGCGTTCTCGCTGACGACCACCTTCACGCCCAACGGGCGGGACAACCTCAGTGCGTTCATGGCGGTCGACGCGGAGGCGGGCACGCCCGACTACGGCAAGATCAGAATCTTGAAACTGCCGACCAGTACGACCGTCAACGGGCCCAAACAGGTGCAGAGCCAGTTCAACTCCGAACAGGACATCGCCGAGTCCATCAGACTTCTGCAGGGCGGCGACTCCGAGGTGGAGTACGGCAACCTGCTGACGGTGCCACTCGACGGAGGACTGCTGTACGTGGAGCCGGTCTACGTACGTGGTGGTGGACTCAAGTACCCGCTGCTGCGGAAGGTGTTGGTGTCCTACGGAGGCAACACCGCCTTCGAGGACACCCTCGACGAAGCCCTCAACAAGGTCTTCGGAGCGCAGGGTCCGACCACCGAGCCACCGGACGAAGGCGAGAACGACGGCGGTACGACGACACCACCGCCGACGTCCGGCAACCCCACGGTCCAGGCCGCGTTGGACGACGCCCAGAAGGCCTTCGACGCCGGCCAGGAAGCCCTGAAGAAGGGTGACTGGGAGGCGTACGGCCGGGCCCAGAAGGACCTGGAGGACGCACTGCAGCGGGCCGAGGACGCGCAGGCCGCGGCCGACAAGACCGGTGGTGGCGGGACCAGCAGCCCCCGTCCCAGCGGTAGTCCGAGCCCGAGCGGCAGCCCCGACAGCGGCTGATCAAAAGCCCACCCCGCGCCGTGATACGGTTGCAGAACAACGGCGCGGGGTGGAGCAGCTCGGTAGCTCGCTGGGCTCATAACCCAGAGGTCGCAGGTTCAAATCCTGTCCCCGCTACCAATGGCCGACGACGAGAGTCGTAGGCCGACGAAGGCCCGGATCCTGAAAAGGATCCGGGCCTTCGTGATGTGCGAACGCATGTGCCGACATGGGGGACGGTCGTGCCGCCGTGGGGAGTTGGACGATCTGTGTTTGACTTGTCTCTCTGTGGGCATGTCGACAAAACGCTGAAGTGACCTCACTGGCTGCGGTATACCAGGTGTACCCAGGTTGCAGGTGGTGCGACGATGGACGTTATGGGGGACAAGGCAACTCTGTTCGAGACAGGGCGTTTTGTGCAACCTTCCGGGCGGGACGAGGCCGGGGAGGCGGTCGAGGGTGTCGCCGAGGACGCGGCCGAAGAGATCCGCCGACGGATCGCCGCCGAGACCGGTGACGTCGAGGCGATGAGCGTCCTCGGGGCCATGCTGCTGCGCCGCGGTGATCTCGACGGAGCCGAGCCCCATCTGCGTGCCGCCACCGCGGCCGGTGACCGGGCCGCCGCCAACAATCTGGGAGTCCTCCTCCACCAGCGCGGATATGCCGACGACGCCGCCGGATGGTGGCGGATCGCCGCCGTCGCCGGGTCCGCCGCGGCCGCGCACGCGCTGGGCCGGCACCACCGGGAGCGGGGCGACGAGCCGGCCGCGGAGTACTGGCTGCGGCAGTCCGCCGAACAGGGGCACGCGCTGGGAGCGTACGCCCTCGCCGACCTGCTGGAGCATCGCGGGGACGCCGGGGCCGCGCTGTGGATGCGGTCCGCTGCCGAACGGGGGCATCGGGAGGCCGCGTACCGGCTGGCCCGCGCGCTTGATCGCAAGGCGATGGGCGAGGGGGACGCCGGGGTTGACGACGGGGTCTCCGGTGCCTCCCGTGCCTCCGGTGCTTCTGCGACGGAAGAGGCCGAGCAGTGGTACCGGCAGGCCGCCGCGCGCGGGCACCGGCGGGCCGCGCTGCACCTCGGGGCGATCTTGGAGAGGCGCGGTGAGCTCAAGGAGGCCGGGCGCTGGTATCTGACCTCGGCCAAGGACGGCGAGGCGCGGGCCGCCTGCGCGCTCGGGTTCCTGCTGCGGGACGCCGGGGACACCGAGAGCGCCGCCGTGTGGTGGCTGCGGGCCGCGCAGGACGGCGACGGCAACGCGGCCAACGCGCTGGGCGCGCTGCACGCCGAGCGCGGTGAGCCGCAGACCGCCGAGCGGTGGTACCGGGCGGCGATGGACGCCGGCGACGACAACGGGGCGTACAACCTCGCGCTGCTCTGCGTAGAGCAGGGACGGACCGCGCAGGCCGAGCAGTGGTACCGGCGGGCCGCGTATGCCGGGCACCGCGAGGCGGCGAACGCGCTGGCGATCCTGCTGCTGCAGGGCGGGGACGCGACGGGTGCGGAGCCGTGGTTCTCCAAGGCCGCGGAGGCCGGGAGCGTCGATGCCGCGTTCAACCTGGGGATTCTGTTCGCCGGGCGGGGCGAGGACGCTGTCGCGCTGCGGTGGTACGAGCGGGCGGCGGGCGCCGGGCACACAGAGGCGGCACTTCAGGTCGGGATCGCGCGGCTGCGGGACGGGGACGACCGGGAGGCGGAGCGGTACCTGCGGTGTGCGGCGGGCGGTGGCAGTGCCGAGGCGGCGTACCGGCTGGCCACCGTGCTGGACGCGCGTCGGCCGCCGGTGCCTTCCCATGAGCTCGGCGAGACGGTGCACGAGAAGAGCGAGTGCGAGGAGTGGTACGAGCGGGCGGCTTCGCTCGGGCATCGGCGGGCGCAGGTGCGGGTCGGGATGCTGGCCGCGGCTCGGGGGGACGTGGTGGACGCCGCGCGGTGGTACCGGGAGGCCGCCGAGGCCGGGTCTCGGAATGGCGCGTTCAATCTGGGGCTGCTGCTGGCTCGGGAGGGGAGCGAGCCGGAGGCCGCGGTGTGGTGGACCCGGGCGGCTGATGCGGGGCATGGGCGGGCGGCGTTGCGGCTGGCCCTCGTCTACGCGCGTCGGGGGGAGCTGGCGGAAGGGCAGCGGTGGGCTGACCGGGCGGTGGTGCTGGGTCCCGCGGAGGTTTCGGAGCGGGCGGCTCGGTTGCGGGACGCGTTGCGGCAGGAACTGTCGGCGTGACGCTGCGCTGAGCTGGGGCGGGGCTATGGGTTGGCGCCGGGTTGTTCTCGCCCCCGCCGCCCCTACCCGTCCCATCCCAAGGGGCTCCGCCCCTTCGACCCCGGCGGGGACTGCGTCCCCTGCACCCCTCACGGGGCTGCACCCCTCACGGGGGCTGCACCCCTCACGGGGCTGCACCCCTTTGCCCCGCGGGGACTGCGTCCCCTGCACCCCTGCCCCCGCGCCCCGCCGGGGCTCCGCCCCTTCGACCCGGCCAGGGGCTGCGCCCCCGTCCCCCGCCGGGGCTCCGCCCCTTCGACCCGGCCAGGGGCTGCGCCCCCGTCCCCCGCCGGGGCTCCGCCCCAAGCCCCGCAGGGACTGCGTCTCCTGCACCACTGGCGGGGCTCCGCCCCAGACCCGCCTCCGCCCCAAGGGCCTCGTCGGCGAAGGTCGGGCGGGCTGCTGGGGTTGGTCCTGGTGGTGGTGACCTGCGGGGATGGGTGTGGGTTATCGATTTGCCTCTGTTGGCCTTCTTGACGTAGTGTTCCATTCATCGACGCGGGGTGGAGCAGCTCGGTAGCTCGCTGGGCTCATAACCCAGAGGTCGCAGGTTCAAATCCTGTCCCCGCTACTGAAGGCCGAGGGCCGGAATCCAGAAATGGATTCCGGCCCTCGGTTTTTGTCGGGAGCGGTTTCAGGGGCGGTGGCCCACCGCCTCCTCGTACAGGGTTCTGGTCACCGTTCTCGACTCCGGTAGGGGGTCGTCGCCCTCGGTCACGCCCTGGGCGCGGTACGCGGACTGGAGGCGGTCCGTGGTGCCGGTGCGGATTTCCCAGTCCATGCGGAGGGACGGGGTGGACTCGAGGATCGCCTCATCGGCCTTCAGGAGCTCGGCCAGGTAGGAGACGAAGGCCGCGTCCCGCTTGTAGTCGGACGCGAAGTACGTGTTGATCGTGCGGATGTAGGCCCGCAGCAGGGCCACCCCCGCGTCCACGTCGTCGTTCAGCAGGCTCGGGCCGTACAGCATGCCGCCGAGGGGCTCGCCCTGCGGTTGGCCGCCGAGGAAGGCGTATCCGGGCTCGCCGTCGACCTTGCGCCAGACCGGGTCGAGGAGCCAGGCCGAGTCGACGCCTCCGTTCTGCAGGGCGGTGAGGACGTCCGCCGAGCCCAGCTGGGCGTACTGGATCCTGTCGAGGCCACCGCCGTGCTGCTCCAGCGCCTTCTCCATGGGGTACGCGATCACGGAGCCCTTGCCGATCATCGTGCCCAGCTTGCGACCGGCCATGGCCACCCGATCCGCGCTCTCGCCCTTCTTCAGCCGCACCCACAGGCCGCTCTTCGACTCGGGGTCGGGTGAGAAGTTGCCCGCGACCCACCTGATGTCGAAGCCGCCCCGGACGCCGTTCATGACGGCCGCCTCCGGGGCCGCCCACTGCGCGTCGATGTCCCCCTTGGCCAGGAGGGGGAGCGCGTCCGGCGTGGGCAGTACCTTCAGGGTGACGTCCAGGCCCTCCTTCTTGAACTCGCCCTTGTCGACGGCCACTTGGAGGGGCGCCACGTACTCGGCGCTCAGCGTTCCCGTCGCGATCGTCAGCTTGCGGGTCTTGGCGAGGGGCCGCGGGGGAGGGGCGCCAGGTTGGCAGCGGGCCGGCAGGCGGTTCGGGGAGAGGTCGGCCGGGTCGGTCCAGGATGTGTCGCCGCAGCCCTCCACCGGGCGGATCGTGCGGTCGCCCACGTCCGCCTTCGGTTCGGAGTCCGACTCGTACGGCGACGAGCAGCCCGCCGACGCCAGCAACGCGGCGGTGAGGACCACGACAGGGTAGGCACGTGCACGTCCCCTCATGACTGCCCCCGTCCGCGGTCCCGGGGTGCCCACGGAGTGAGCAGCCGCCCCACGATCCGTACCAGTTCGGAGAAGACGACGCCCAGTACGGCCACACAGACGATGCCGACGAACATCACGTCGTTCTGGAAGAGGGCGCGCGAGTCGAAGATCAGGTGGCCCAGACCGTTCGTGGCGGCGATCTGTTCCGAGGCGACGATCACCAGGACCGCCACGCCCGCCGCTATCCGCGCGCCCACCAGGACGGACGGCAACGAGGCCGGCAGCAGTACGTGGCGGAACATCTGCCACGGGGAGGCGCCGAAGACCCGGCCCGCGTCGCGGTGGCCGGTGGGGACGGCGATCACCGCCGACATGGTCGAGATCCATACGAAGAAGAAGACCGTCGCCGCCACCAGGGCCACCTGAGGGCCCTCGCCGAGGCCGAACATGTTCAGGAAGACCGGGAGCAGGGCCAGTTTGGGGACGACGTACAGGGCGTCCAGCAGGGGTTCGAGGGCGGCTCGGACGAGGGAGAGGGAGCCCATCAGGAGGCCCAGTGCGTAGCCCGCCGCGGTGCCGAGCGCGTAGCCGGCCAGGACGCGCTTCAGCGTCGCCCACACGTCCGGCCACAGTTCTCCGGCGACCGCGCGGTCCCAGCCGACGGCGAGGATCGTGGACGGGGCCGGGTAGACGCGGTCGTCGATCCAGGCCTGGGTGGCGGCCAGTTGCCACAGAAGGATCAGCATCAGCGGCACGGCCACGGCGAGCGACAGCTCCAGGGCACGCCTGCGGCGGTGGGTGCGTGCGGGGTGGAGTTCCCGGGGGCCGGGGCGGCGGACGAGGACCGAGGTCCGCTCAGGGGTGATCGTCGTCATGCCGGCAGCGCCTCCTTCCGCAGGAGGTCCCACAGATCGCTCTTGAGGGAGGTGAACTCGGGCGTGGAGCGGATGTCGCCGGTGCGTGGCCGCGGGAACGGCGGGCGGTGTTCGGCGATGATCCGGCCCGGGCGGGCGGACATCACCAGGACGCGGTCGCCGAGGACGATCGCCTCCTCCAGGCTGTGCGTGATGAAGAGGGTGGTGGTGCGGGTGGTTTGGGTCAGCTCCAGCAGCTCCTCCTGGAGGATCATGCGGAGTTGGGCATCGAGGGCGGCGAACGGCTCATCCATGAGGAGGAGTTCGGGCTCGACAGCGAGCGCGCGGGCGATCGCCACGCGCTGGCGCATTCCGCCGGAGAGGGTCGCCGGGTAGGCGTGCGCGAAGTCGGCGAGGCCCATGCGGGTCAGCCACTCCTCGGCGCGGGCGTTCGCCTCGTGGCGGGGGACGCGCTGGATGTCCAGGCCGAAGCGGACGTTCGCGCGGACCGTCTTCCAGTCGTAGATGCCGTAGTCCTGGAAGATCATGGCGGCCGGGCGGGGACTGGACGTGCGGATCTCCAGGCGGCCCGTGCTCGGGCGGAGCAGGCCCGCCGCGATGCGCAGGAGCGTGGACTTGCCGCAGCCCGACGGGCCCACGAGGCAGACGAACTCGCCGGGGGCGACGGTGAGATCGACGGGGCCGAGGGCGTCGACGGCATGTGGTGCGCGGCCGAAGGTGCGGGTCAGTTCGGTGGCGTGGAGTTTTGGGTGCGGATCTCCCACGGTTGCTCCTTGCGGAGTTCGGTACGGGGTCGGGGTCCGTCCGCACGACGATATGACGACCCGTCAGATACGGGAAGGGTGCGTGAAGGCAGTACTCGACAGAAAGCCCCGCGCGACAGGAAGCCCCGCGCGACAGAAAGCCCCGCGCGACAGGAAGCCCCACACGGCTGAAAGTCCCACACGGTTGAAAGTCCCACGCGCCGGAAAGCCCCGGCACCGATCCGTCGGTGCCGGGGCTTTCGTAAGTGGAGGTGCTACGCCGCCGCGCAGTTCGGGCAGACGCCCCGGTACGTCACCTCGACGTCCGAGACGGTGAAGCCGAAGCGCTCCGAGTCGGGGAGGTCGGCCAGCGGGTTGCCGCCGGGGTGGACGTCCCGGATGGTGCCGCACTGGGCGCAGACCAGGTGGTGGTGCGGCTGGTGCGCGTTCGGGTCGTAGCGCTTGGCGCGCTGGTCCGTGGCGACCTCGAGGACCTCGCCGAGGGAGACCAGCTCGCCCAGCGTGTTGTAGACGGTCGCCCGGGAGATCTCGGGCAGCTTGGCGACGGCCCGTGAGTGGACTTCGTCGGCCGTCAGGTGAACGTGTTCGCCGTCGAGCACCTCGGCCACGACACGCCGCTGCGCGGTCATCCGCCATCCGCGTCCGCGCAGCCGTTCCAGAAGGTCACTCATGCGCACCAGCCTAACAGCAAAGGGGACCAGGTCGCGACCAGGTGTGACTTTGGATGTCCGCTTGTATTAGACAGTATCTATTGTAGGATTGAGTTCGACTTTGGCCGAAACGGCCGGTGTGGATGGCTTGTCGTGAGCGGGCGGGCCGGACTTCCCCGGGAGGGGGTCCGGCCCGCCCGCGTGCGAAAACGGGCTCAGGCCGGTACGTGCTGCCGGGCCGGGGCCCAGCATCGGATGATGTCGCGGACGGAGACGATGCCGACCGGCTCGTCGTGGTCGAGAACGATGAGGTGGCGGAAGCCACCGTGTGCCATGGCGCGGGCCGCCTCCTCCAGGGTCCAGGTCGGGGCGGCGAAGACCACGTCGGTGGTGGTGTGGGCGTGGACGGGTTCCGAGTCCGGGCTCTGGCCGAGGCCGACCGAGTTGAGGACGTCGCGTTCGGTGAGGATGCCGACGCCGTCGGCGTCCGGGTCGTGGACGATGGCCGCGCCGATCCGGCGGGCGGACATCAGGGCGGCGGCCTGGCGGAGGGTGTGGGTGGGGCCGATGGTGAGAACGACCGTGCTCATGGCGTCGCGGACCAGCATGGGTTCCGAGTCACCTCCTAGGAACCGCTGCGATAGTTCAGCGGTTCACAAGTTCACAAATGAGGGTGTCCTCAGAGTGGCAGGTAAAGCGGAGGTCAACAAGGGGGCGCGTGCGGTCGATTGAGGGCGTGCGCGCTCATCTGTGCCCCTCAGTACCGCTCGTTGAGATACCCCAGGAACTCGTCGTGCAGCAGGCCGTTCGACGCGGCCGCGTTGCCGCTGTGCGGGCCCGGGCGGCCGTCGAGGCCGGTGAAGGTGCCGCCGGCCTCCGTCACGACGATCGCGTTCGCGGCCATGTCCCAGAGGGAGAGCTCGGGTTCGGCGCACAGGTCGACCGAGCCCTCGGCGACCATCATGTAAGGCCAGAAGTCGCCGTACGCGCGGGTGCGCCACACCTCGCGGGTCAGGTCCAGGAAGCCGCCCAGGCGGCCCTGGTCCTCCCAGCCGGTGAGCGAGGAGTACGCGAAGGAGGCGTCCGAGAGCTTCGAGACGCGGGAGACCTGCAGGCGGGAGGCCGAGGTGAGACTGCGGCCGGAGAAGGCGCCGTGGCCCTTCGCGGCCCACCAGCGGCGGCCGAGGGCCGGAGCGGAGACGACGCCCACGACGGGCTGGTAGCCGCCCTCCGCCGCCTCCATGAGCGAGATGAGGGTGGCCCAGACGGGGACGCCGCGTACGTAGTTCTTCGTACCGTCGATCGGGTCGATGACCCAGCGGCGGGGCCCGGTGCCCTCGATGCCGTACTCCTCGCCGAGGATCGCGTCGCGGGGTCGGGCGCGCTGGAGCTGGCCGCGGATGAGTTCCTCCGCGGCCTTGTCCGCCTCGCTGACCGGAGTCATGTCCGGCTTCGTCTCCACCTTGAGGTCGAGGGCCTTGAAGCGGGCCATGGTCGCCGCGTCGGCGGCGTCCGCGAGGACGTGGGCGAGGCGGAGGTCGTCGTGGTAGTCCGGCATGTGATGAACGCTATCTGCCGGTGGTGGTACGGGGCTACAGGGGGCCTGGTCGTGGGGGTCGGGGACGGGTGCCGGGCGGGGGCCTGCAGTGGGCACGTCCGCCCGCGGCCGGGGCGGCAGAGGGGCGCCCACAGCTCGCGAAAGCCGGTCGAGCGCCCCCGCGTGCCGTCGCGAACCCTTGACAGTGACTCCGTGCGCGTCAAATCTGGGCGCAGTGCCGCTCGCCCTCGGGAGGCGAAGATGCCTGCAGCGCGGGAATCCCTGCTGGACGCCGCTTACACGGCGCTGGCCCGTCGGCCGTGGTCCGCTGTGCGGATGGTGGACGTGGCGGCGGCGGCCGGAGTGTCCCGGCAGACGCTCTACAACGAGTTCGGGAGCAAGGACGGGCTGGCCCGCGCCCTCGTCAGGAGAGAGGCGGACGGCTATCTCGTCGGGATCGAGCGCGCGCTCACCGGGACCGGTGACGCCCGCGACCGGCTGACCGCCACCGCCGAGTGGACCGCGTCGACGGCCCGCGACAACGCGCTCGTACGGGCCATGCTCACCGGCTGCTGGAGCGAGCGGCTGCCCTCGCCGGTCCTGTCGGCGGTGCCGTCCTCCTCGGCCGTACCGGCGCAGCGAAGGGCGGACGGCCCCCTGCCGTCACCCGGTGACTTCGTGACGCTGGTGCGCGACCGGGCCGTGACGGTTCTCGCCGGACCCGGCACACCGAAGTCGGACTCCGCCGAACTGGCCCGCTCCTGCGAACTCGTCGTCCGTCTCGCCCTGTCCTGCGTGTCGGCCCCGCCCGGCGAGGGCGGCGTCGAGGCTCTCGTACACAGCGCCTTACAGCGGCAGTTGGTTTTATAGAGTGCCGCGCTCTCCGAAGCGCCCCTGTGCTCGACCGGACCCGCTCAGTGGGCGGAGCCCGACAGCTGGAGTCCGATCACCCCGATGATCACCAGGCTGATGGAGACGATCTTCAGCGTGGACACGAGGTCGCCGAGGAAGATCATCCCGTAGATCGCGGTCCCCGCCGCGCCGATGCCCGTCCACACGGCATACGCCGGTCCCACATCGAGCTTTCTCAGCGCCAGGGTCAGCAGACCGAAGCTGCCGAGGGCGAACACGCAGAATGCGACGGTCGGCCAGAGTCTGGTGAAGCCGTGTGACAGCTTCAGACAGACGGCGAAACCGGTCTCGAGCATCCCGGCCACGACGACCAGCAGCCACGCCATGTGCTGTCCTCCCGTAGATGTCCACGTGTCCCAGCGTTCTGTGACCGCTTCATCAGGTTTTGGTCAGGCCTGGATCCGGCTCGGTGCGATTATGCCCTTACCGGACCTACCCCGGGACAAACAACGCGGAGGTCAGTCGCCTTCCGTCCGCTCCCTCGTCGCCAGCATCCGGCGCAGCGAGTACAGCCGGGCCGGGTCCGCGTGCCCCTCCGCCACCCAGGCGTCCAGCGCGCAGTCCGGCTCGTCGTGACTGCACGCGCGCGGGCAGCCCTCGGTGCCGGGCTCCAGGTCGGGGAAGGCTTGGATCACCCGGGACGGATCCACGTGGTGCAGGCCGAACGACCGCAGGCCCGGGGTGTCGACCACCCAGCCCGCGTCGCCCGCGAGCGGCAGTGCCAGTGCCGAGGTCGTGGTGTGGCGGCCGCGGCCCGTCACCGCGTTCACATGGCCGGTCAGCCGGCGGCGCTCCTCCGGGACCAGCGCGTTGACCAGGGTCGTCTTGCCGACGCCCGAGTGGCCCACGAAGGCGGTGATCCTGCCGTCGAGCTGCTCGCGGACCCGGCCCACCGCGGCACCGCTCTCCAGTTCCTCGCGGCTGGTGACGACGTACGGGATGTCCAGGTGGCCGTAGAGCTCCAGCAGCTTGTCGGGGGAGGCGAGGTCCGACTTGGTCATGACCAGGAGGGGTTCCAGGCCGGCGTCGAACGCCGCCACCAGGCAGCGGTCGATCAGTCGCGGGCGGGGTTCCGGGTCTTCGAGGGCCGTGACGATGGCGAGCTGGTCGGCGTTGGCGACGATGACGCGCTCGTACGGGTCGTCGTCGTCCGCCGTGCGGCGCAGGACCGATTTCCGGTCCGCGATGCGGACGATGCGGGCGAGGGAGTCCTTCTTGCCGGTCATGTCGCCGACGATGGCCACCCGGTCGCCGACCACCGCCGCCTTGCGGCCGAGCTCGCGGGCCTTCATGGCCATCACGATCCGGTCGTCGACCAGGCAGGTCAGACGGCCCCGGTCGACGGTGAGGACCATGCCCTCGACCGCGTCCTCGTGCTTGGGGCGGATGTGCGTACGCGGTCGGTTGCCCTTGCGGTTCGGGCGGGAGCGGATGTCGTCCTCGTCGGTGTGCTTGCCGTAGCGGCGCATGAGTGAGTCCCTACGCCCCGAGCATCCCGGTCCACAGGTCGGGGAAGTCCGGGAGGGTCTTCGCCGTCGTCGCCACGTTCTCGATCTGCACGCCCTCCACCGCCAGCCCGATGATCGCGCCTGCCGTCGCCATGCGGTGGTCCTCGTACGTGTGGAAGATCCCGCCGTGCAGTCGGCGCGGGCGGATGTGCAGGCCGTCGGCGGTCTCGGTGATGTCACCGCCGAGTTCGTTGATCTCCTTGGTGAGCGCGGCCAGGCGGTCCGTCTCGTGCAGTCGCAGGTGCGCCACGCCCCGGAGGGTGGAGGGGGAGTCCGCGAGGGCCGCGACCGCCGCGATGCCCGGGGTCAGCTCGCCGACCTCGCCCAGGTCGACGTCGATGCCGTGGATCGCGCCCGAGCCGGTGAACACCAGGCCGTACTCGGTGAGTTCGCAGGAACCGCCCATTTCGGTGAAGATCTCCCGCAGCCGGTCACCGGGCTGGGTGGTGCGGGCCGGCCAGTCGGGGACGACCACCTTGCCGCCGGTGACCAGGGCCGCCGCCAGGAACGGCTGGGCGTTCGACAGGTCCGGCTCGATGGTCAGGTCCCGGCCGAGCAGGGCACCCGGCGTGACCCGCCAGACGTTCGGCTCGCCGCCCGACTCCGGGGTGTCCACCTGCGCGCCGATCGAGCGCAGCATGTCGACGGTCATCCGGATGTGCGGCATGGAGGGCAGCGCCGAGCCGATGTGGCGGACCTCGACGCCCTGGTTGAAGCGTGGGCCGGAAAGGAGCAGGGCCGACACGAACTGGGAGGACGACGACGCGTCGATCTCGACCGTGCCGCCGTCCAGCGCGCCGCCGCCGTGGACCGTCAGCGGCAGAGCGCCGCGGCCCTCGTCGTCGATCCGGGCGCCGAGGACACGCAGGGCGTCGATCACGCCGTTCAGGGGACGCTCGTACGACCTCGGGTCACCGTCGAAGCGGATGGGGCCGTCGGCGAGCGAGGCGACCGGCGGCAGGAAGCGCATCACCGTGCCGGCGTTGCCGACGTCGACCGTGGCCGGGCCGGACAGGCCGGTCGGGAGCACGCGCCAGGCCTCGCCGGAGCCGTCGGGGCCGACCCCCTCCTCGATGGCGACGCCCATCGCCCGCAGCGCGCCGGCCATCAGCAGGGTGTCGCGGGAGCGAAGCGGGCGGCGCAGCCAGCCGGGCTCGGAGGCGAGGGAGGCCAGCACGAGGGCGCGGTTGGTGACCGACTTGGACCCGGGCACGTGGACCGTCGCGTCGACGGCTCCGCTTGCGTGCGGGGCGGGCCATAGGGCGGTGTGTGCGGGGTTTGGGGCCATGGGCCCCACTTTAATGGTCGGCCGTGGTTCGGGTGCGGCGCCGTCGAGGCTGGTCGTACCACGTGGCGCAGCCGCATGCCGGCACGACTGCGCGCCCCTGAGGAGGCGCTTCAGCCCTCCAGCAACCAACGGCCACCGCCTATCAGTGAGCACAGTGAGACCGCGTGGAACAGGAACAGCCACAGCCCCGCCGGAACATGCGTCAACCGCGACAACTGGTCCGCGTCCGAGTCCCCCGCCCCTCCGCGCGCCCGCTTCGCCTGGAGCTCGAACGCCGGGCGCACCCCGCCGATCAGCAGGAACCACACCACCGCGTACGCGAACGCCGCCTGGACCTGGGGTCCTGTCATCCAGGACACCAGCACGAACGTGCCGCCCGTGACGAGGACCGTCACCGCGCCGTACGCGTTGCGGATCATCACCAGCATCGCCACCAGCAGCAGCGTCGCCAGCCACAGCAGTGCGGTGATGTGGCCGGCGCCGAGGAGGGCGGCGCCGCCGAGGCCGAGGAGCGGGGGAGCGGTGTAGCCGGCGGCCGCGGTGAGGATCATGCCGATGCCGTGCGGCTTGCCGCGGCTGACGGTGAGGCCGCTGGTGTCGGAGTGGAGGCGTATGCCGGTGAGGGTGCGGCCGGTGAGGAGGGCGACCAGGCCGTGGCCGCCCTCGTGGGCGATGGTGATGGCGTTGCGCGCGACGCGCCACAGGACGTGCGGGACGACGACGGCGAGCGCGGCGACGAGGGTCGCGATCACCACCCACAGGTCGGGGTCGGGCTGGCTGCCGAAGACCTCGTCCCACAGGGAGGCGAGCGAGTCGGATGCGGTGGTGAGCATTGTCGCGGTGGCTCCCGTGGGTCTCGTCGAATCTGGCAGTGTGGCACGTATGTGCGGACGGTATCTGAGACGCCGACCTGGCAGCGATCGTTCCTGACGGTAAACGTGCAGGTCACATGACAAGAGCCCCGGAGTGGTGATCCGGGGCTCTTGTTCTGCCCGTGGCGACTGCGTGCTGCTTCGCACCGGGACGGCGCCCGGTTCAGCCGGAGCGGGTCCCGTCCACCACGTAGCCTCGCCGCTTGTCGACGACGTTGCGCAGGGGGCGGCCCTCGGTGTGGCGGGTGAGGTTGTCGAGGAACACCTCGATCAGCGCCTCCCGTTCACTCGTGGTCTCGCCCGCCGTGTGCGGGGAGATCATCACGCCGGGCATGTCCCACAGGGGCGAGCGGGCCGGCAGCGGCTCCTCGTCGAAGACGTCCAGGGCGGCCCCGGCGAGTCGGCCGTCGGCGAGGTGGTGGATGAGCGCCTCCTCGTCGACGAGGCCGCCGCGGCCGACGTTGATCAGCCGGGCTCCGGGCTTCATCGCCGCCAGCGCGGACGCGTCGACCATGCCCCGGGTGGCCTCGGTGAGGGGGGCGGCCAGGACGACGTAGTCCGCCTCGGCCAGGCCGGAACGCAGGCCGGCGGGGCCGTGGAGCGTGCCGAAGTCGGGATCGTGGGTGCGGGCCGTGCGTCCGGCGCCGCACACCCGCATGCCTACGGCACGCAGGAGCCGGGCGATGGCGCGGCCGATCGGGCCGGTGCCCCAGATCAGGGCGGTGCGTCCGACGATGCTGTCACTGGGACGCGGACGCCATTCGCGACGCTGCTGGTGCTCCCAGGTGCCGGGGAAGTCCTTGGCCAGGGCGAGGATCAGACCGAGGACGTACTCGGCGGTCGGCTGGTCGTAGACGCCGCGGGCGTTGGTGAGGGTGACGCCCGGATCGTCGACGAGGGCGGGGAAGAGGAAGGAGTCCACGCCGGCGGAGGACGCGTGGACCCAGCGGGGCGCCTTCTCCGGGTTGTCGGGCCAGGACTCGCGGATGGCCGGGGTGATCGTCACCCAGGCCATGAGGGCGTCCGCGCCGGGGAGGAGCAGGGGAAGCTCCTCCTCGGTCGCGTACACCGTGTCCGCGAGCCGCTCGATGAGTCCGGTGGCGGGCGGAAGGTTGCCGCGGTACAGGACGACGAGTCGGTCGGGCATGTCAGGCTCCGGTCGGGACGGCGAGGTACTTGTACTCCAGGAAGCCGTCGATGCCCACGCGTCCGCCTTCGCGGCCGAGGCCGGACTGCTTGATGCCGCCGAAGGGGGCGGCGGGGTTGGAGACGAGGCCGGTGTTGAGGCCGATCATGCCGCTCTCCAGGCGTTCACTGACGCGCAGGGCACGGTCGAGGTTCTGGGTGAACAGGTACGCGGCCAGGCCGAAGTCGGTGTCGTTGGCGGCTGCGACGGCCTCGTCCTCGTCGTCGAAGGTGAGGATGGCGGCCACCGGGCCGAAGATCTCGGTGTCCATGATGGCGCACTCGGTGGAGACGCCGGTGAGGACGGTGGGCGGGTAGAAGTTGCCCGGTCCGTCGGGCAGTTCGCCGCCGGTGAGGACCTTGGCCCCGTGCTTGACGGCGTCGCGTACCAGGTCGTCGACCTTGCCGCGGCCGGCGGTGTCGATGAGCGGGCCGACGTCGATGCCGGGCTCGGTGCCGGGGCCGACGGTGAGCGCGGCCATGCGGGCGGTGAGGCGGGCGGCGAACTCGTCGGCGATCGAGGTGTGGACGAAGATGCGGTTGGCGGCGCAGCAGGACTCGCCCATGTTGCGCATCTTGGCGACCATCGTGCCTTCCACGGCCACGTCGAGGTCGGCGTCGTCGAAGACGATGAGGGGGGCGTTGCCGCCCAGTTCCAGGGAGGTGCGCACGACGGTGTCGGCGCACTGGGCGAGCAGGATCCGGCCGACCTGGGTGGAGCCGGTGAAGGAGAGCTTGCGGATGTGTCCGCCGCGCAGCAGCGGTTCGACGACGCCGGCCGCGTCGGAGGTGACGACGACGTTGAGGACGCCGTCCGGGAGTCCGGCCTCCTTGAGGATGGCGGCGAGGGCGAGGGTGGACAGCGGGGTCTGCGGGGCGGGCTTGAGCACCATGGTGCAGCCGGCGGCGACGGCTGGGCCGATCTTGCGGGTGCCCATGGCGAGGGGGAAGTTCCAGGGGGTGATGAGCAGGCAGGGGCCGACGGGCCGGCGGGTGACGAGGATGCGGTTCTTGCCGTCGGGGGCCGTCATCATCCCGCCGTCGATGCGGACGGCTTCCTCGGCGAACCAGCGGAAGAACTCGGCGGCGTAGGCGACCTCGCCGCGTGCCTCGGCCAGGGGCTTGCCCATCTCCAGGGTCATGAGCAGGGCGAGTTCTTCGGTGCGGGAGATGATGATCTCGTAGGCGCGGCGCAGGATCTCGCTGCGTTCGCGGGGTGGTGTCGCGGCCCATGCGGGCTGGGCGGCGACCGCGGCCTCGGCGGCTCGTCCGCCGTCGGCGGGAGAGGCGTCGGCGACCAGGCACAGTTCCTCACCCGTCGCGGGGTTGTCGACGGACAGCGTGCGGCCGGACTCCGCGTCCTGCCAACCACCGGCGATGAAGAGCTGCTTGGGAACGTCACGGATGAGGGCGTCGGACATGAGGGTGTCTCCTTCGATGGGATTCGTGCTGGTGCTGAGACGGCGAACCCCGTCAGCGGATGCGGTCCAGCGCCTTGTAGTAGGCGCCCGCGAAGGGCAGGAACCAGGCGGTGCCGTTGTAGAGGGGGATGCGGGGCGGGGCCAGGTCGCGGACCGGGCTGACCTCGGGATGGCCGTCCATCACCTCGGCCATGACCTGCCCCATGTGCGTGGCCATCTGCACGCCGTGGCCCGCGTATCCCATGGAGTAGTAGACGCCGTCCTCGGTCTGCCCGGCGTGCACGATGCGGTCCATGGCGAAACCGACGGAGCCGCCCCACACGTACTCGACCTTGGTCCGGGAGAGCTGGGGGAAGATCTCGCACATCTCACGGAACAGGACCGCTCCGCTCTTCTTGTCCGAGGTGGGGTCGGACGGTGCGAAGCGGGCGCGGCCGCCGAACAGCAGCCGGTTGTCCGGGGTGAGCCGGAAGTAGTGGCAGACCTTGTTGGAGTCCACGATCAGTCGGGCCTTCGGGATGATGTCCCGGGCGAGCTCCTCGCCGAGCGGCTCGGTCACGATGATGAAACTGCCCACGCAGACCTGCTGGCGACGCAGCCACGGGAAGTTCTTGTCGGTGTAGGCGTCGGTGGCCATCATGACCTGCCCGGCACGGATCACACCGCGCTCGGTGCTGACCTCGAACCGGCCCGCTGCGGTACGCCGCACACCGATGGCGGCGTTGCGCTCGTGGATCTCGACACCGGTGCGCTCGCACGCCTCGGCCATGCCGCGCACGAACCGGCCGACGTGCAGTGCGCCGCTGAACGGGTCGAGCAGGCCGCCGTGATACAGGTCGGAGCCGATCTCGGAACGCAGTTCGGACTTGCTGACCAACGTGGTCTCGTGTCCGAAGTACTTGGCCAGGTCGCGCTGTTGGGCCTTCTTGCTCTCGAAGTGCGCGGGGCGGGACGCGACACCCAGGCGTCCGACGCGACGGAACTGACAGTCGATGGACTCCTCGTTCACGAGCCGCTCGACGGTGTCCACGGCCTCGCCGTAGGAGTTGTAGATCTCGCGGGCCCGCTCCAGTCCGTACCGGCGGATGGCCTGGCTCACGCCGATGGTGAAGCCCAGGTTCGCCATGCCACCGTTGCGCGCGGAGGCCCCGGAACCGATCTGGCCCTTCTCGACGAGGGTGACGCGGGCGCCCTTGCGGGCGGCGTGCAGGGCGGTGGACAGACCCGTCAGGCCGGCGCCGACGACCACCAGGTCGGTGTCCTCGGACGGTGGCTTGCCGGACCGGTCGGGAAACACCCCAGCGGTTTCTATCCAGTACGGGATCGTCTTCATTTTCGGTCTCCTGCGAGGCGGGCATGGGGGACCCCCGGCCGGGCACGCACGGGGGTGCCCGGCCGATGGTCTGTCGACGGAGGGGGGAGGGGGGTCAGGTGAGGGGTTCGACGGGCAGGAGGCCCTGGCCGTCTCGGTGGCCGCCGAGTTTGCGGACGACGGCGACCAGGGCGAGGGCCAGGATCGCCAGGGCGATGAGGACCGCGCTGACCGCGGTGACGGTCGGGTCGACGTCGAACTGCAGGGCGTTGAAGACGAGGACCGGCAGGGTCCGGGTGTCGGGGGTCGACATGAACTGGGCGATGAAGAACTCGTCGAAGCTGGTGACGAACGCGAACACGGCCGCGGCGATCAGGCCGGGAGTGGCCAGGGGAAAGGTGATGCGCCGGGCGATCGTCAGCCGGGTGGCGCCCATGCTGGCTGCCGCGTCCTCCAGTCGTTCGTCGATGCCGCGCAGCGTCGACACCATGATGAGGATGGCGATGGGCGCGGCCAGAACCGTGTGTCCGAGGGCGATGGCGAGAGGGCTGCCGAGCATGCCGACCGGTTCGAAGAAGAGGAACATGCCGAGCGCGATGACCACTTGAGGGATGAGCATCGGGGCCAGGACCAGACCGTAGACGGCCGAGTGCAGCGGGAGGCGGCCGCGGGCCAGGGCCGTGGCGGCGGTCACTCCCAGGACGAGCGAGAACACCGTGGTCAGCGCGGCCACCAGGCTGGACAGCGCGATCGAGGTGGCCCAGTTGCCACCGGGCGCGAGCATCTGCCCGTACCAGTGGGTGCTGTACTGCTTGGGCGGGAACTCGCCGATGCCGTCGGCGCCGAAGGAGGTGACCAGGATGATGACGATGGGCATGGCCAGGAAGAGCAGGATGGCGGTGGCGCTGATCGCGCGGCCGACGCGTCCGGCTCGGGTGGCGGGCAGTTCCATCATGCGCTGCCTCCTCGTGCGTGTGCCCGCTTGCGGCGGAGCTTGGCCAGGCCCAGCACGCCCAGGCCGGCGAAGGTGAGCAGCAGCAGGATGACGCCGAAGGCTGCCGCGGAGTTCCACTGGTCCTGCTTCATCACCTGCTGGTCGATGAGGGCGGCGACCACGGTCTGCTTGGCACCGCCCATGAGGGCGGGGGTGATGTAGTAGCCGAGGCAGAGGATGAAGCTGAGCAGTCCGGCCGTACCGATCCCGGGCGCGACGAGGGGAAGGTACACGCGCCGGAAGATCGTGAACCGTCCCGCTCCGAACCCGGCCGCGGCGGCGAGCAGCCTGCCGTCGACGCCTCGCATCGCACCCTGCAGGATCAGCACCGTGTACGGGAGCATCACCGAGGTGGTGCCGATGACGACACCGGTCTCGTTGTACAGCAGCGAGAACGGGGCGCCCGGGATGTGCAGGGAGGCCAGGGTGGTGTTGATGATGCCGTGCTCACCGAGCATGATGATCCACCCGTAGGTGCGCACCAAGGCGCTGATGAAGTGCGGCACCACCACGATCAGCATGGCGAGCGCGGCGAACAGCGGTCGCATCCGGGCGATGGCGTGGGCCAGGACGAAACCCACCAGCAGGCTGAGCACGGCGGTCTCCGCGGAGATCCGCAAGGTGGAGATCAGCACCGAGAGGTTCGCGCCACTGAGTGCGTCGGCGTACCAGTGCAGGGTGAAGCCGCCGGTGTCGCCCTTCAGGCTGAGCGAGAGGACGCCGATGATCGGGTACACGAACATGACCAGGAGGAACACCGTCACCGGGACGGCGTTGACCAGCGCGATACGGGAGCGGTGCCCACGCAGCGCGGACCCTTTCGCGCGCACCGTGACGGGTGCGAGAGCGGTGTCGGCCACGGCTCACCCCCCGTCCGCGGCGTCGAAGAGGCTGACGTCATCGCGGTCCGCGGTCACGCAGACGCGTTCTCCCTGCCGCGGCGGGGCGAGGGCCGTCTCGATCCGCAGCGGCGGAGTACCGGGGGCGGATCCGTCCGGGCGGACGCTGATACGGGTCAGCGAGCCGACGTAGACGGCCGTCTCGACGGTGCCGGTGCAACAACTGTCGTCGGAGGTGCCCAGCCGCAACCTGCCGGGACGCACCGCGGCCCGCACCCGCTGACCGGGAACGCACGGGTGAGTACGGGCCTTGAGCACGCCGCCGGTGTCCAGCCGCACGCGAGTGCATCCGTCCTCGCCGGGTTCCTCGACCTTCCCGGTGAGGAAGTTCGCGGCGCCGAGGAAGTCCGCGACGAACGGGGTGCGGGGGCGTTCGAACAGGCCGCGAGGGGTGTCGAACTGCTCGATGCGACCGTCCTTCATGATCGCGATGCGGTCCGACAGGACCAGGGCTTCCTCCTGGTCGTGGGTGACGTAGACGACGGTCAGACCGAGTTCGCGCTGGATGGACTTGATCTCGGTCTGCATCTGGTCACGCAGCTTCTTGTCCAGTGCGCCGAGCGGCTCGTCCATCAGGACGATCGGCGGGCGGTAGACCAGGACCCGGCACAGCGCGACCCGCTGCTGCTGCCCGCCGGACAGCTCGCGCGGACGGCGGCCGGCGAACTTGGACAGCCCCGCCGCCTCCAGGGTCTCGCCGACCCGGCGCCGTATCTCTGCCTTGGGCACGCCGCGCAGTTGGAGCGGGAAGGCGACGTTGTCGAAGACGGTCATGTGCGGGAACAGCAGGTACTGCTGGAAGACGAAGCCGAAGTCGCGTTTGCCGGGGCTGAGCCGCGTGATGTCCCGGCCGTCCACGCTGACGGAGCCGGAATCGGGCTCGGTGAACCCCGCCAGCATCATCAGCGTGGTCGTCTTGCCGGAACCCGACGAGCCCAGGAAGGTGACGAACTCACCCGCAGCGATCTCCATGTCCACACCGTCGACGACGGTCGTCCCGCTGTAGGACTTGCGCAGCCCCGTCACGGAAAGCGACCTGCCGGTCGGCGAGGAGGACCGTGGAGCGACGGCGGCGGCGAGAAGTGTGGCGCGCTCAGGCATCGGACCACTCCTGCCAGCGCTTGGCGACCGCCTCACGGTTCTTGTCCCACCACGCCACATCGGCGTCGAACCCGGTCTTCAGGTTCTGCGGCGAGGTCGGCAGGGTGGCCAGGACGTCCTCCGAGATCAGCTTGGTGGCCGCGGGCACGACCGGGCCGCCCGCGCCCGCGTTGAGCTTGGCGAACGCCGCCTGGATCTCGGGGCGCAGTGAGAAGTCGATCAGCTGGTAGACCGCGTCGGTGTTGCCCGCGCCCTTCGGGATACCCCACCCGTTGGTGAGCCTGCGGGCCCCGTTCCACTGGTAGGCGACCGGCTGCCCCTGTTTGATCAGCTGGTCGGCACGGCCGCCCCACAGGCTGGACATGACGACCTCCTTACGGCCGAGCAGGACGGCCGGCAGGGCTCCGGAGTTCCAGAACTTCTTCACCTCGCCGCGGATCCGCGACATCGAGGCGAACGCCCGGTCCATGTCCAGCGGGTACAGCTTGTCCAGCGGGACGCCGTCCGCGAGCAGTGCGAACTCCAGCTCGGGGATGTCGACGTCCGCGCTCTGCAGGGACCGCGGACCGCTGAAGGAATGCGTGTTCCAGAAGTCGGACCAGCTCTTCGGGGCGCGCTTCAGGCTGTCCGTGCGGTACGCCATCACGGTCGCCCACACGTTCTTGCCGACCGCGTGCTCCGGCAGCTGATGCTCCGGGATGCCGGCGCCCTTGGCCTGCTTGAGCCGGTCGTGGTCCACGGCTTCCAGACAGTCCAGGCCCGCCATCTTCTGGAAGACCAGGAGCGAGTTGTCCATCAGGTCGACCTGCGGCCGGCCCTGCTTGACCTGGGCGATGACCTGTGCCGACTGGTAGTTCACCGTGGTGACGGTGATGCCGGTCTCCTTGGCGAACGGCTCGTAGATCGCCTTGGTCAGGGCTTCGTTGTAGGAACCACCGCTGTTGCTGACAACGAGCTTTTTCTTTCCGCCCCCCGACGAGCCGCGGCTGTCGCCGGTACCCATGAGGGTGCCGCAGCCGGCCACGCCCGTGGCGGCGGCCAGTGCACCCGCGGTGCGGAAGAGGGTTCTGCGTCGTATCCGGTTGGCTTCCATCAGGCGCCTCCTGGGGATCGGCGTGCATACGGGGAATGGGGTCAGGGGAGTACGTGTCCCGGAAGTGGGGGGTCGGGAGCCGGAATTCGGCGGACGGAAACGCGCGGGGCGCGATCAGATGCCGAGCATGGTGTTGAGCTCGTCCAGGGACTTGACCGTCACGTAGTCGTAGCCATGGGTCACCGGGTCGTAGCCACGGTCCAGAAGGACCAGGTTGCGGAAGCCCATGTCGTGCATCGGCATCAGGTCGTAGCGGGTGTGCGAGGAGACATGCACGAAGTCCTCGGGGGACGCGTCGAGTTGGTCGAGCATGTACTCGAACGCGGCGTACCGGGGCTTGTAGTAGCCGGCCTGCTCCGCGGTGTAGACCGCGTGGAAGTCCGCCCCGAGCCGGGGCACGCTCTCCTCGAGGTAGGAGTCGTCGGCATTGGACAGGATCACCAGCTTGTAGTGCTCACCCATCCGCTTCAGAGGCTCTGGCACGTCGGCATGGGGCCCCCAGCTGCGGACCGCGTCGGCGAACCGCTTCCCGGCGTCCGGGGCCGCCTTCAGGCCCCACCGGCGGCAGATCCGCTCGAAGGAGTCGTGCAGCACCTCCTCGTAGGCGTAGTACTCGCCGCGGACCTGGTCGTAGCGGTAGCCGCGGAACTCCCGGACGAACTGGTCCCACTGCTCGGCGGGGATCTGGTCGCCGACGAGTTCACGCGTGACGGGGGTGATCTGATAGTTGATCAATGTGCCGTAGCAGTCGAACGAGACGTACTTCGGCCGGAACGAGGGCGTGCTCATGAAGGTGCTCCGATCTTCAGCTTCGGGATCTTCGGCTTCGGGAAACCGGACAGGCCGGTTCGGCCTTCTCAGGCAGGTGGTCACCGGGGATCAGGCGGCTCCGACTTCGGCCGGGGCGAGGAAGCCGACGGGATGTTCGGTGGTGCCGTCGAGTGCCAGGTCGGTGGCGATCTCGCCCATGGCGGGCGAGAGTTTGAAGCCGCTGCCGGAGAATCCCGCCAGGACGACGATGTCGTCCTCGCCGGGGAGGTGACCGACGAGCGGGTTTCCGGACGCGGTGTAGCCCTCCATGTACACCGACAGCCGGATGGGGTCGGGGTTCAGATCGGGCATGAGTTCGCGGATGAGTTCGCGGAAGGTGCCGAGTTCCTCCGGGCGGACCGTGCGGTCGAGCCGTTCGGGGTCGGGGACCGGCAGATAACGGGCGAAGGACAGGCCGAGCTTGACGGACAGGCCGTCGGGCGACGGCAACCCGTAGCAGTCGTGGGGCGTGCTGCGGACGAAGGCGGGTGCGCCGCCCGCGAACCAGTCGTGACGGGTGGGTATGTGCCAGGAGCTGATCAGCCGGCGGATGTCGACCGACCGCGGGAGATCCGGGAGCAGCGTGTTGATCCAGGGCCCCACGGTCACCACCGCGGAGTCCACGTGGTCGGTGCCGTGGTCGGTGACGATGTCCACCCCGCCGCGCGCGGCGGGTGCGACCTCGCGGACCGTCGTGTAGCGGTGCAGCCGGGCACCCAACTGCTCGGCACGCCCGGCGGCGGCCTGGATCGTCGCCTCGGGCCTGATGATCGCGCCCATCCGGTCGAGTACGGCGGTGTGTCCCTCGGGAAGGCGGTGCTGGGGATAGCGGCGGGCGAGGTCCTCCCGGTCCAGCACCTCGTGGTCCAGGCGATGGGTGACGCTGGAGGAGAGCAGGGTCCGCATGGCCGGGGAGGTGGTCTCTCCCATGACCAGGCAGCCGCTGCGGCGCCGCAGCGCGTGCCCCGTTTCACGCTGGAGCCGGTCCCACATCAGGTCCGCGAGCCGCAGCAGTGGAACGTACCCGGGTTCGCCGAGGTGGGCGGCGCGGAAGATGCGGGTCTCGCCTCCGGCCGCGCCGCGGTCGTGACCTGGCGCGTACCGGTCGTAACCGATGACCTCGGCGCCGCGGGCCGCCAGACGCCACATGGCCTGGCTGCCCATGCTGCCGGCACCGATCACGGCGACACGCTTCCGGGTACGCATGAGTCGCTCCTTTCGCCGAGCGTGGAGTGGGTGGCAGTCGGGGGGTCCAGCACCTGCGGCCGGTCGAATCCGGCCCTGCTGGGGATGCCGTTCACTCTGACCGCGGACGATCCCGCAGGTCAACGCACACTCTGTTCCGCGTTGGGGCCTTCTCGAGACGGTCTGTCGCAGCCGCCGAGGCGCTCCGGGAATTGACGGCACCCCTCTTGCCAGGGGGGTGGGCCGGTGCGAAGGTGGCCCCCGATCCTCAGGAGAAAAGCCTCCCCTATGCCACCGAAACATCCCTCGACCGCGCATTTCCTCACCATCGCGGAGGTTCTGCGCCTCCCCGTGCTCGTCGAAGGACTGCCGCGTGTCCTGGCCGGTGAGTCACGGCTGAACCGGGCAGTGCGGTGGGTGCATGTCACCGAACTGCTCAACCCGGCGGATTTCCTGGAGGGCGGCGAGCTGGTGCTGACGACCGGCATGCCGTATCCGGAGGACGCCTCTAAGCTGCGCGGCTACGTCGACCAGCTCGCCGACATCGGCGCGGCCGGCCTGATCGTGGAGCTGGGGCACCGTTACCAGAAGCTGCCCGAGGAACTGGTCGCGGCCTGCCGCGCACGCGAGGTGCCGCTCATCGAGCTCGCCCGCGGTGTCCGGTTCATCGACGTCACCCAGACGGTGCACGCCCTCATCCTGGATGCCCAGGGCGCGCTGCTGCGCCGCGGACGGGACATCCAGGACATCTTCACCGCCCTGACGCTGCGGGGCGCGGCTCCCGAGGAACTGGTGCACACCACCGCGGCCCTCACCGGAGCCCCCGTGGTGCTGGAGGACCTCACCCACCGGGTCCTGATGTGTGACCTGCTCGGTCGGCCGTACGAGCCGGTGGTGTCGGCCTGGTCCCGGCGTTCCCGGGTGGCGCCGACGCTGGAGAAGATCGCGCCGAGCGGCCCGGAGGGCTGGCTGATCGCCCCGGTGGAGAGCCACCAGGGACTGTGGGGCCGGCTCATCCTGCTGGACGGGCGGCAGGGGCCGGAGCCGGACCCGGAACACGTCCTGGTCCTGGAACGTGCGGCGGTCGCCCTGACCATGGCGCGTCTGGCCGGTTCGGCCTGGTGGGAGCGCCGGGCCCACCGCTCCGTGCTGCGGGACCTGTGCGAACGGCGCTTCCGTTCCCCCGCGGACGCCCGCGCCCGAGCCGAGGCGCTGGGGTTGCCGGCCTTCGGGCACCGCCTCTTCGCCGTACTGATCCGCCACACACGGACCGGAACCGAGGGCGACCACCTCGACGAACGGATCGCGAAGGAACTGGCGCAGACCGGTATCCGCGCACTGGTCGGCGAGACCGCCCCGGGCCGGATCGGCATCCTCCTCGCACTGGCGCAGGCCAGCGCCTGGCAGCCGGTCGCCGAGCGGATCGGCCGCCTCGCGCGCCAGGAGCTCGGCCCCGACTCCGTCGTCGCCGTCGGCCCCGGCGTGACCGACTTGGCGGGCATCGCCCGGTCGTGGCAGGAGGCCGAGCAGACCGCCGAGGCCATCACGCCGGCATCCCCGGACCGGTGGTTCTACGTCCCCGCCGACGTGGAACTGCCGGAACTCCTGGGCGTCCTGCGGGACGACATCCGTCTCCAGCGGTACGCGGAACGGCAGCTGACCCGCCTCGTCGACCACGACGACCGCAACGGCGGCGACCTCCTGCCCGCGCTGCGCGCCTATCTGGCGGCAGCCGGAAACAAGTCGGTCGCGGCGAAACGGGCCGGCATGTCCCGGCAGGCGTTCTACCAGCGCCTCCACACCATCGAACGGCTCCTGGGATGCGACCTGGAATCGGGCCTGGTGTGCACCTCCCTGCACGTCGCGGTGCTGGTCCTGGACTCGCCGGGAACGGCGGCTCCCGGCGCGTGACATGTGGCGGTCCGGACCGGTGCTCGGGCGACCTCCGCGCCGGCGGCTCCGGCGGCAGCCTCGTGTTCCCGGCCGGCGGGCTGATACGGCTTCACCGTGGGCCTCGGCGGCTTTGCCGCCCGCTCCGGTGGCGAACGATCCCGTGCGGCTGGGTGCCCCTGAGCGGGAACCCGCCGGCCACCGGTTCGCCGCACGACCCGCGCCGCCGGGCCGCCTCGACCGCGCTCGGCCACGTTCTGCCACTCTTGGATGTGCCCCGGTGGCCGGGGCACGAGAGCATCATGGTCCGACTGGTGCTGGCTGGGGCGGCATGATCTGGCGTTTCCGCAGATCGGAGGGGTGGTCACAGATGTGCGGACGGTATGCGGCGAGTCGTGGTCCCGAGGACCTCGCAGGAGTCTTCGAGGTCGAGAAGTGGGAGCCCGAGGAGACGTTGGCGCCCGACTACAACGTGGCACCGACCAAGGAGGTCTACGCCGTCGTGGACCGCCCCCTCAAGGACGCGGAGGACCCGAGGCCGGTTCGGCAACTGCGCAAGCTGAAGTGGGGACTGGTCCCGTCCTGGTCGAAGACCCCCGAGGGCGGCGCCCGGATGATCAACGCCCGCGCGGAGACGGTCCACGAGAAGCCGTCGTACCGCCGTGCCTTCGCCACCCGGCGCTGCATCATCCCCGCCGACGGCTACTACGAGTGGGTCACCGGCACGCAGGAGCGGGACCTGGAGGTCGAGGGCAAGAAGAAGCGGCCGCGCAAGCAGCCGTACTTCGTGCTCCCCGCCGACGGGTCGGTGTTCGCGATGGCCGGGCTGTACGAGTTCTGGCGGGACAGGACCCTGCCCGACGACCACCCGCAGGCCTGGTGGGTGACGTGCTCCGTGATCACCACGGAGGCGGAGACGACCCCGCTGGCCGTCGCCCCGGCGGACGGGCCGCACGCCCTCGCCGACATCCACCCGCGCATGCCCCTGATGCTGACGCCGGACCGCTGGGACACCTGGCTCGACCCGTCCCGCACGGACGCCGACGACCTGCGCGAGCTGCTCGCCCCGCCGCCCGCCGGGCTGATGCGCGCCTACCCCGTCTCCACGGCCGTCAGCAACGTCCGCAACAACGGACCGGAGCTGCTGAAGGAGCTGGAGGGCCCGGAGGAGGGCACACTCTTCTGACGTGACGAAAGAGAGCACGCAGAGCATCGAGACCGACGCCGGGGCCGCCCGCGTCACCTGGCACAGGGCGAAGCGCCCCAGGCTGCTGCTGGCCGTCAGCCACGGCGCCGGCGGCGGCATCGAGGCCCGCGACCTCCAGGCACTCGCGCGGGTCCTCCCGGGGCACGGCGTCACCGTCGCCCTCGTGGAGCAGCCCTGGCGGGTGGCGGGCAAGAGGGTGGCGCCC
Organism: Streptomyces sp. NPDC058678; assembly: GCF_042714835.1. Lineage (NCBI taxonomy): Bacteria > Bacillati > Actinomycetota > Actinomycetes > Kitasatosporales > Streptomycetaceae > Streptomyces > Streptomyces sp. NPDC058678. The sequence goes on from NZ_JBHXSG010000025.1 coordinate 78,395, forward strand.
GCGCCGAAGACCCTGGACGTGGGATGGCGGGGCATCTGGCCGGCCCTGGCCGAGCCGGGCCTCCCGGTGATCTCCGGCGGCCGCAGCGCCGGCGCCCGCGTCGCCTGCCGTACGGCCGTCGAACTCGGCGCGCACGCCGTTCTCGCAATCAGCTTCCCCCTGCACCCGCCGGGCAGGCCGGAGAAGTCCCGCGCCGCGGAACTGCTCGGCGCCGGGGTGCCCACGCTCGTCGTCCAGGGCGGCAACGACCCGTTCGGAAAGCCGGAGGAGTTTCCGGAGGGGGCGTACGACCTGGTCGAGGTGCCGTACGGCGATCACGGCTTCGTCGTGCCGAAGAGGGCGGGGATCGGCCAGGAGGAGGCCGTGACAGTTGTCACGGACGGTGTCGTGGAGTGGGCCCGGTCACTCGGGTAAAGGTTCGGGAATGCGGAGCGGCGGACCTCTGTTGAGCGGGACAGAAGTGCTGAGGAGACCGGCACCGACGTCGTAGGAGAGGAAGTCCGCCGCATGGGTTCGACCATCTGCCCGAGCCGTAGCAGCCGCGCCGACCTGGACTGGACGGTGCTGCACGCGGCCAAGGCCGCCCCGATTCGGGCGGCGGGCGGACCGGATCGTGTTCTATCCTCCGATTCTGGTGGGACCGGTCTCGGCCCCGCCCGGAATCTTGAGGAGGTGGGTCCGGTTCCCGGTACCGACGCAGGGACCGAACACGGCCAGGCGGAGCAGCCCGAGGGCCAGGGCAGCGCGAGCGCGGAGTCGAGCGCGGAGCGCAGTGCGCGCTTCGAGCGGGACGCGCTCGAGTTCCTCGACCAGATGTACTCGGCGGCGCTGCGCATGACGCGCAATCCGGCCGACGCCGAGGACCTGGTGCAGGAGACGTACGCCAAGGCGTACGCGTCCTTCCACCAGTTCCGCGAGGGCACCAACCTCAAGGCGTGGCTGTACCGAATCCTCACCAACACCTTCATCAACTCGTACCGCAAGAAGCAGCGCGAACCCCAGCGCTCCGCGGCCGAGGAGATCGAGGACTGGCAGCTCGCGCGCGCCGAGTCGCACATGTCGACCGGTCTGCGCTCCGCCGAGTCGCAGGCGCTCGACCACCTGCCCGACTCGGACGTGAAGTCAGCCCTGCAGGCGATCCCCGAGGAGTTCCGCATCGCCGTCTATCTCGCTGACGTAGAGGGCTTTGCGTACAAGGAGATCGCGGACATCATGGGGACACCTATCGGTACGGTGATGTCCCGGCTGCACCGGGGCCGTCGTCAACTGCGCGGCATGCTCGAGGACTACGCCCGCGAGCGCGGACTGGTCCCGGCCGGCGCCGGAGAGTCGAACGAAGCGAAAGGCTCGGGCTCATGAGCTGCGGAGAGCCGCACGAAACGGATTGCAGCGAGATCCTCGATCATCTCTACGAGTTTCTCGACCGGGAGATGCCCGACACCGACTGCACCAAGTTCGAGCACCACTTCGAGGAGTGCTCGCCGTGCCTGGAGAAGTACGGCCTGGAGCAGGCCGTGAAGAAGCTGGTCAAGCGGTGCTGCGGGCAGGACGACGTGCCGACCGACCTGCGCTCCAAGGTCATGGGGCGGATCGAGCTGATCCGCTCCGGGCAGGCCGTGCCCGACCATGACGTGACAGCGACCCCGCAGGAGTCCTGAACTCCCGCCCGGGTACGGCCTGCCGTCACTCGAACGTGCTAATCCGCGGGTTATCGGCCCGCGGACTCCCCCCTCGCCCACTTAGGCTCCGGACGCTGGACAGTCATGGCCGGGCTCGGGGGAGGGCTTATGGAGGCAGTACCGGCACGGGCGCGCGTGTACGTGACCTGTGTGGTCCTCGGCGCCCTGTGCTGTCTGCTTCCGCTGCCCACCGCGCGGACGCCCTGGTGGGCGGTCGTCCTGCTCGCCGCGCTCTACGGCGGCTGCGAGCGGGTGGCCGCCCGGTGGCGGTTCACCGGGATGTTCTGCCCCGTGCTGCTCGCCGGGGCCTTTCTGCTGCCTCCGTCCGCCGCCGCACTGGTGGTGCTGCCGGGGGCGCTGCTGTCCCGGGTCGAGCAGCGGCCGCGGTGGCTGCGGCGGGTCTGGCGGGCCGCCCAGCTCGTCGTCGGCGTGTGGGCGGCCGCGGGGGTGCACCGGGCGCTGGACGGGCGGGACGCGGTCCTCGCCTCCGACTTCCCGTACGCGCTCGGGCCCGCCGCGGCCGCGGTGCTGGCCTTCTGCCTGGTGCTGACCGTGCTCGACGGGGGGATCCTGGCGCTCGCCGAGCGCGTTCCGGCGCGGAGGGCCTGGCGGGGCCTCTTAGTACGGTCGCTCGCTCCCGTCGTCGTGCACGGGCTCGCCGGGCTGATGATGGCCGTCCTGTGGCGCAGCCGGTACGGGCCCGTCGCCGCCCTGCTCGTGCTGCTGCCGATGTGTGTGTCCTGGTGGGTGTTCGCCCAGTACCACCGGGAACGGGCCGCCCATCAGGCGACGATCCGGGCGCTCGTGCAGGCCGTCGACATCAAGGACGGGTACACCCGCGGGCACAGCGAGCGGGTCGGGCAGGCGTCGATGATGATCGCGCGCGAGCTGGGGATGCCCGACGAGCGCGTCGAGGTGCTGCGGTTCGCCGGAATCCTGCACGACGTGGGGAAGTTGGGGGTTCCCACCCGGTTGCTGCGCAAGGACGGGCCGCTGACTCCCGAGGAGCGGCGGGTGATCGAACTGCATCCCGAGTACGGGCACGAGATGGTGCGCGGGATCTCCTTCCTCGGCGAGGCCCGGGCGGCGGTGCTGCACCATCACGAGCGGCTGGACGGCAGCGGTTACCCGTACGGGCTGGTCGGGGGCCAGATCCCGGAGTCCGCCCGGGTGGTGGCGGTGGCGGACGCCTTCGACGCGATGACGTCGACCCGCTGCTACAGCAGGGCCCGGCCGGTCCCCGTCGCCCTGGAGGAGCTGGAGCGCTGTGCCGGGACCCAGTTCGATCCCCTCATGGTGACGGCTCTGGTCCGCGCACTGAGCCGGCACGGCTGGCACCCCGCGGTCACGGCGGACGAGGCTCACCCGCCCCGTCCCCGCCCCCCGGTCCCCGGTCGGCCGGGAGTGCGGCGATGAGCGGCCGCGGGCGGCGTCGATGACCGGCTGCCGGCGTGCGCCGGCGACCGGCTGCCGGCCACCCTTCCTGCTCGTCCTCATCCACGCCTCGGCCGCCCTCCTCGCCACCCTCTCCCTCGCCACGACCCTCTGGACCGGCCTCGACGAGCGTGGTGCCGCCCTCGCCTTCGGGGTGCTGGTCACCGTCGGTGAGCTGAGCCGGTGGACCGGGGCCCAGGTCAGGGAGGCCGCGCCGCTCGGGGCCGCGGCGGCACTGTCGTACGCCCTGCTGGGGGCGGACGCGGGGGCGCCGACGCGGCACGGTGTGGCTCAGGTCGTCACCGTCGTCCTCGCCGCCTCGCTGCTCGGCAGCGTGCCGCACATCGCGCGCGGACAGCGCGGGACGTCCGACCATCTGGCCCGGCGGACACTCACCGTCGGGTTCGCCGCCATCTGCTTCCAACCCCTGTACAACCAGGGCACGTTCCGCGACTGGGTCGGACCCGCCTACGCGCTGCTGCTGCTCGCGCTGCTCTCGCTCACCGCGCTGTGCGACGCCGTGCTCGCCGCCGCGCTGGCGCACTCCCGCACCCGGTGGCCCTTCGGACCGCTGCTGCGGGACGAGCTGCGGGCGCTGCTGGGAATCGGGTCGGCCGTCTGCGCGACCGGGGCCGTGATGGCACTCGCGGTCGCCGTGGCGGGGCTGTGGGCGCTGCCCGTGTTCTCGCTGCCCCTGCTGCTCACCCAGATGTCTTTCCGGCGGTACGCGGCCGTCCGGGCCACCTACCGGCAGACCATCGCCTCCCTCGCCCGGGCCACCGAGATCGCCGGGTACACCCCGGCCGGGCACGCCCGCCGGGTCGCCGCGCTCGGGCAGGCCGTGGGGCGGGACCTGGGGCTCACCGAGCCGGAGCTGACCGTGCTGGAGTACGCGGCCCTGATGCACGACATCGGGCAGCTCAGCCTCGTCGATCCGGTGCCGGCGGGCGCCACGGCCGGGCTGCCCGCCGGGGAACAGCGCCGGATCGCGCTGCTCGGCGGGGCCGTCGTACGGCAGACCGGCGTGAATCCGCAGGTGGCGATGGTCGTGGAGCGGCAGGCCGACCCCTGGCGGGAGCAGCCGGTAGCCGCACGGGTCGTACGGGCCGTGAACGCGTACGAGGAGAAGGCCCGGGACGCCGGGCCCGGCGGGCCCCTGAAGGCGCTGGAGGAGCTGCGGCTGGCGACCGCGGAGGAGTACGCGCCCGAGGTCGTCGAGGCGCTGGCCCGTGTCCTGTCACGGGACTGTCTGACCCTGCCCCTGGCTGGGTAACCCATGGGTAATGAGCGCCCTTCCAGCCGTACGTGGTTGGATGCGAAGGAGAGGGTGTCCGGGGGCACAGCCAGCCCACTGAACGGAACTGGCAGGCGGGAATCGTGAGGATCTTCGGCAAGGGACGGAACCGGCCCTCCGCCTCCTGGCGGCAGGCCACAGACCGTGCGTTCACGCTGATCGGCGACGGTCGGTACGAGGACGCGGGGGCGCTGCTGACGCGCGCCGCCGATCTGGAGCCCTGGTTGTCCGAGTCCTGGTTCAACCTCGCTCTTCTCCACAAGTTCCGGCACGACTGGGAGCAGGCGCGGGCGGCCGGCCTCAGGGCCGTGGCCCTGCTGGACCGGGAGACGGGCGCACCTGACTGGTGGAACGTCGGCATCGCGGCCACCGCACTGCAGGACTGGCCGCTGGCGCGGCGGGCCTGGCAGGCGTACGGCCTGCGGGTGCCGGGCGGTGCCACCGCCTCCGGCGAGCCCGTGGGGATGGACCTCGGCAGTGCGGCCGTACGGCTGTCCCCGGAGGGCGAGGCCGAGGTGGTGTGGGGGCGTCGGCTGGACCCCGCGCGGATCGAGGTGCTGTCCATTCCGCTGCCGTCGTCCGGGCGGCGCTGGGGCGAGGTGGTCCTGCACGACGGGGTGCCCCACGGGGAGCGGACCACCGCCGTCGGGCACTCCTATCCGGTGTTCGACGAGATCGAGCTGTGGGCGCCCTCCCCGGTGCCCACCTGGGTGGTCCTCCTGGAGGCCGCCACCGAGGACGACCGGGACGCCCTGGAGCAGCTCGCCTCCGACGCCGGCTTCGCCGCGGAGGACTGGTCCTCGTCCGTACGGCTGCTGTGCCGGATGTGCTCGGAGTCCCGGATGCCGTCCGACGAGGGCGACGGGGAGCATCTCGACCCGCACGACCACAGTGAGCCGGGCCATCCGGGGCCGCTCGGGCATGTGACCGACGGGCAGCTGTGGGTGCCGGAGCGGGAGTGCGGGGTGGCCGCGCCGGCCTCGCTGGTGCGGGGGCTGCTGGACGGGTGGGTCGCGGACAGCCCGGACTCCCGGGAGTGGCGGGACCTCGAAGAGGTCTGCTGAGGCCATGGCGCCCCGCCGTCCCCTTTAGGCTGTACTCGCAGAACTCCCAGGCATGCAGGAAGGCATACGTCGGTCATGGCGCAGCAGGACACCGATCAGCAGCACGCGGGCGTGCTCCCCGTGGACGACGAGGGCTTCGTCATCGACACCGAGGACACCGAGGAGCGCGAGAACGCCTGGCGTGAGCGCGGCACCTCGCGGCCGATCACGGTGGTCGGGAACCCGGTGCTGCACAAGGAGTGCAAGGACGTCACCGAGTTCGGGGCGGAGCTGGACCAGCTGGTCGCGGACATGTTCGCCTCGCAGCGCACCGCCGAGGGCGTGGGCCTGGCCGCCAACCAGATCGGCGTCGACCGGAAGGTCTTCGTGTACGACTGCCTGGACGACGAGGGCAAGCGGCACGTCGGTGTCGTGTGCAACCCGAAGCTCGTCGACCTGCCCGCCGACAAGCGCCGGCTGGACGACAGCAACGAGGGCTGTCTGTCGGTGCCCACCGCGTACGCGCCGCTCGCCCGCCCGGACTACGCGGAGGTGACGGGGCAGGACGAGAAGGGCAACCCGGTCAAGGTGCGCGGCACCGGCTACTTCGCTCGGTGTTTGCAGCACGAGACCGACCACCTGTACGGGTACCTCTACATCGACCGTCTCTCCAAGCGCGAACGCAAGGACGCACTGCGGCAAATGGCCGAGAACGAGCCCCGCTACCCCGTGGTCGCCAACGACTGAGTGCCCCGCCGCCTCACAACTCCCATACGTACGGCGCCTGATCAGGAGAACCTTCCTGGCCAGGCGCCGTTCGTCTGCGCTTCCTACATTCGATCCCTGCTGCTCTTCCAGTGATCCAGAACCAGTCACGCAACGGGAGGATCTCAACACTGTGGGGTAGTGAATGAAGCAAATCCGTTCCCAGATCGGTCAGTTGTGGTGCTGAATGGGGGGAGCGGGGATACGCAACGGCGCACGCCCGGCACAGCGGGAGGGGTGTGTACGCCAACTGGCGGCTGGAAGGGGTTTGTTCGTGCCTGCTTTCCCACACAGCACCACATCGACACCGACGGCGATCGCGGTTCCACCGTCGCTCTCTCTCCCGGTGGTCGAGGCAGCGTTTCCCAGGCAACTGCATCCGTATTGGCCCAGGCTCCAGGACAAGACCCGTACCTGGCTACTGGAAAAACGGCTCATGCCGGCGGACAAGGTGGAGGAATATGCCGACGGCCTGTGCTACACCGACCTGATGGCGGGGTACTACCTCGGTGCCCCCGACGAGGTGCTTCAGGCGATAGCGGACTACAGCGCGTGGTTCTTCGTCTGGGACGACCGCCACGACCGTGACGTCGTGCACGGCCGCCCGGCCGCCTGGCGGCGGCTCAGGTTACGCCTGCACGCGGCACTCGACTCGCCACGGAACCATCTGCACCACGAGGACTCGCTGGTCGCCGGGTTCGCGGACAGCGTGATGCGGCTGTACTCGTTCTCGCCGCACACCTGGAGCGCCCGGTTCGCCCGGCACTTCCACGAGGTGATCGAGGCGTACGACAGGGAATTCCACAACCGTACCGAAGGCATCGTCCCCCCGGTCGAGGAATACCTCGCGCTACGGCGATTCACCTTCGCGCACTGGATCTGGACCGATCTCCTGGAACCGGCCGCGGGCTGCGAACTCCCGGACGGTGTGCGGAAACACCCGGCATATCGGCGGGCGGCCCTCCTCAGTCAGGAATTCGCCGCCTGGTACAACGACCTCTGTTCGCTCCCCAAGGAAATAGCGGGCGACGAGGTGCATAATCTCGGAATCAGCCTCATCAAACACGAGGGGCTGACCCTGGAAGAGGCGGTCGCCGAAGTCCGGCGACGGGTCGAGCGATGCGTGTCCGAATTCCTCGTCGCCGAACGCGACGCCCTGCGTTTCGCCGACGACCTCGCCGACGGAACGGTGCGCGGAAAGGAACTGAGCGCCGCCGTGCGGTCCTGTGTCGCCAATATGCGGAACTGGTTCAGCGCCGTCTACTGGTTCCACCACGAGTCCGGCCGGTACATGGTCGACAGCTGGGACGACCGGTCCACGCCCCCGTACGTCAACAACGAAGCGGCAGGTGAGAAATGACCGTCGAATCTGTGAAGCCCGCGGCACCGGAGGTCCGGGAACTGCGCGAGCCGCCCCTGGCGGGCGGCGCTGTCCCGGTCCTCGGCCACGGCTGGAAGCTGGCGCGCGATCCCCTCAGCTTCATGGCCCGGCTGCGCGACCACGGCGACGTCGTACGCCTCAGGCTCGGCCTCAAGACGGTGTACGCCGTCACCACGCCGGCCCTCACCGGAGAATTGGCGCTGAGCACCGACTACATCATCGCCGGCCCGCTGTGGGAGTCGCTGGAGGGCCTGCTCGGCAAGGAGGGTGTGGCCACCGCCAACGGGCCCACGCACCGGCGCCAGCGGCGCACCATCCAGCCCGCCTTCCGGCTCGACGCCATCCCCGCGTACGGGCCGATCATGGAGGAGGAGGCGCACGCGCTGGCCGAGCGCTGGAAGCCCGGCGAGACCGTCGACTGCACCTCCGAGTCCTTCCGGATCGCGGTGCGCATCGCGGCCCGCTGTCTGCTGCGCGGCGACTTCATGGACGAGCGCGCCGAGCGGCTGTGCGTCGCCCTCGCCACCGTCTTCCGGGGCATGTACCGGCGGATGGTGATTCCCGCGGGTCCGCTCTACCGGTTGCCGCTTCCGGCCAATCGCCAATTCAACCGCGCACTGGCCGATTTGCATCTCCTCGTCGACGAGATCGTCGCCGAACGGAGGGCATCTGGTCAAAAGCCGGACGATTTGCTGACGGCATTGCTGGAGGCGAAGGACGAGAATGGCGAGCCCATCGGGGAACAGGAGATCCACGATCAGGTCGTCGCCATCCTCACGCCCGGCAGCGAAACCGTCGCGTCCACGATCATGTGGCTGCTCCAGGTCCTCGCGGAACATCCGGAGCAGGCGGACAGGGTGTGCGCCGAAGTCGAATCCGTCACCGGCGGGCGGCCGGTGGCATTCCAGGACGTCCGGGCGCTCGGGCACACGAACAATGTCGTCGTCGAAGCCATGCGTTTGCGGCCCGCCGTATGGATTCTGACGCGACGGGCGGTGCGGGACACCGAACTCGGTGGCTGTCGCATCCCGGCCGGTGCCGACATCATCTACAGCCCGTACGCGATCCAGCGCGACGGCCGGTCCTATGCGGACAACCTGGCGTTCGACCCCGACCGCTGGCTTCCCGACCGGGTCAAGGACGTGCCGAAGCACGCCATGAGCCCGTTCAGTGTGGGCAACCGCAAGTGCCCGAGCGACCACTTCTCGATGGCCCAGCTGACGCTCGTCACGGCCGCGCTGGCGGCGAAGTACCGCTTCGAGCAGGTGTCCGGGTCCGACGACACGACCCGGGTGGGCATCACGCTGCGCCCGCAGCGGCTGCTGCTGAAGCCGGTTCGCCGGTGAGGGGTCAGGCCGCCTCGGGGCCCCGGAAGGTGCGCCGGTAGGCGTTCGGGGTGGTGCCCACCGCCCGGACGAACTGGTGGCGCAGCGCGGCCGCGTTGCCGAACCCTGTTCGACCGGCGATCGCGTCCACGGTCTCGTCCGTCGCCTCCAGCAACCGCTGGGCCAGCAGCACCCGTTGGCGCAGGATCCAGCGGTAGGGAGTCGTCCCCGTCTCCTGCTGGAAGCGACGGGCGAAGGTGCGCGGTGACATGTGGGCGCGGTCGGCGAGCTGCTCGACCGTGACCTCCTCGTCGAGGTGCTGCTCCATCCACACCAGCACCTCGCCGACGGTGTCGCACTGCGACCGGGGCAGCGGCCGCTCGATGTACTGGGCCTGCCCGCCGTCCCGGTGCGGAGGTACGACCATCCGCCGGGCGATCTTGTTGGCGACCTCGGGCCCCTGTTCCTTGCGGACGATGTGCAGACAGGCGTCGATGCCGGCGGCGGTGCCGGCCGAGGTGATCACGGGGTCCTCGTCCACGTACAGCACGTCCGGCTCGATGATCGCCTTTGGGTAGCGCCGGGCCAGCTCGTCCGCCTGCCGCCAGTGCACACTGCACCGCCGACCGTCCAGCAGCCCGGCGGCACCGAGCAGGAAGACGCCGGAGCAGACGCTGAGCACCCGGGCGCCGCGGTCGACGGCTCGGACCAGGGAGTCCAGGAGCTCGGGCGGATAGTCCCGCGTGACGTAGTCGCTCCCGGCCGGTACCGCGATCAGGTCGGCCTCCGCCAGCCGGTCGAGGCCGTACGGCGTGGAGACGGTGAGGCCGCCGACATGCGTGCCGAGTGAGGGGCCCTCCGCCGAGACCACCGCGAAGTCGTAGGTCGGCAGGCCCTCGTCGCTCCGGTCGATGCCGAAGACCTCGCAGACGACGCCGAGTTCGAAGGGGTGCACGCCGTTGAGCAGGACCGCGGCCACGTTGTTCAGCATGCTGCCAGTGTGCCTCGGAGCTGGCAGTAAATCGAGGGTCCACGGCAGTCCTGCCACTGTTGGTAAGGAGTGTCCGGCAGGACAGTGGTGTCTATGAACACGACACAGACAGAAGGCCTGATCGGAATGCTCACCGTCCTCGGAATCCTCGTCCTCCTGGTCCTCCCGTCAGTGATCGGTATCGCGCGCGACCGGCGCGTCGACCGTCAGATCAGGGAGGCCCAGGAGGCCCGTGAGGACTACGAGGATCAGAAGTCCTCGTCCAGGTCCACGGTGCCCTCCACCGCGACCTGGTACGCCGACGGACGCCGCTCGAAGAAGTTGGTCAGCTCCTGAACACCCTGGAGCTCCATGAAGGAGAACGGGTTCTCCGAGCCGTACACCGGGGCGAAGCCGAGGCGCGTGAGCCGCTGGTCGGCGACACACTCCAGATACTGGCGCATGGACTCGGTGTTCATGCCCGGGAGGCCGTCACCGCACAGATCACGTCCGAACTGGAGCTCCGCCTCGACGGCCTCCTTGAGCATGTCGACGACCTGCTGCCGCAGCAGGTCGTCGAACAGTTCCGGCTCCTCCTTACGGACGGTGTCGACCACCTCGAAGGCGAAACTCATGTGCATCGTCTCGTCGCGGAACACCCAGTTGGTGCCGGTGGCCAGACCGTGCAGCAGACCACGGCTGCGGAACCAGTAGACGTACGCGAAGGCACCGTAGAAGAACAGGCCCTCGATGCACGCGGCGAAGCAGATGAGGTTGAGGAGGAAGCGGCGGCGGTCGGCCTTGGTCTCCAGGCGGTCCAGCTTCTCGACCTCGTTGATCCACTTGAAGCAGAACTCGGCCTTCTCGCGGATGGAGGGGATGTTCTCCACGGCGTCGAAGGCGGCCGCCCGGTCCTCCGGGTCGGGCAGGTAGGTGTCCAGGAGGGTCAGGTAGAACTGGACGTGGACCGCTTCCTCGAAGAGCTGCCTGCTGAGGTACAGCCGCGCCTCGGGGGAGTTGATGTGCTTGTACAGGGTCAGCACGAGGTTGTTCGCGACGATCGAGTCGCCCGTCGCGAAGAACGCGACCAGCCGGCCGATCATGTGCTGCTCGCCCGGCGTGAGCTTCGCCAGGTCGGTGACGTCGGAGTGGAGGTCGACCTCCTCGACGGTCCAGGTGTTCTTGATGGCGTCCCGGTAGCGCTCGTAGAAGTCCGGGTAGCGCATGGGGCGGAGAGTCAGCTCGAAGCCCGGGTCGAGCAGGTTCTTGGCAGACACGGTCTTGGCTTCGCTGGTCATCACTGGCAGGCCTCGCAGGACTCGGGGTTTTCCAGGGAGCAGGCGACGGCCTCTTCGGGGACCGACTGCTGCACGGGGGCAGTGGCCCGGGCCGCGCGGGCGATGCGGGTCGCCGGGCGCGAGCGCAGGTAGTACGTCGTTTTCAGGCCCGACTTCCAGGCGTACGCGTACATCGAGGAGAGCTTGCCGATGGTCGGCGTCTCCAGGAACAGGTTCAGGGACTGGGACTGGTCCAGGAACGGGGTCCGGGCCGCCGCCATGTCGATCAGGCCGCGCTGCGGGATCTCCCACGCCGTGCGGTACAGCGCCCGTACCTCCTCGGGGATCCAGGTGAAGCCCTGCACCGAGCCGTTCGCCTCGCGCAGCGCCTCACGGGTGCGGGCGTCCCAGACACCCAGCTTCTTCAGTTCCCCCACCAGGTACGAGTTGACCTGGAGGAACTCGCCGGACAGCGTCTCCCGCTTGAACAGGTTGGACACCTGCGGCTCGATGCACTCGTACACACCCGCGATCGACGCGATGGTGGCGGTCGGCGCGATGGCGAGCAGCAGGGAGTTGCGCATGCCGGTCGTGGCGACACGTGCCCGCAGGGCCGCCCAGCGCTCCGGCCAGGTCAGCTCGGTGTCGTAGTGGTCGGGGTGCAGCACCCCCTGGGCGGTACGGGTCTTCTCCCAGGCCGGCAGCGGGCCGTTGCGCTCGGCGAGGTCCGCTGAGGCCTCGTACGCGGCGAGCATGATGCGCTCGGCGATGCGGGTGGAGAGCTTGCGGGCTTCCGGCGAGTCGAAGGGCAGCCGCAGCTGGAAGAAGACGTCCTGGAGACCCATCACGCCGAGGCCGACCGGGCGCCACCTGGCGTTGGAGCGGCCCGCCTGCTCGGTCGGGTAGAAGTTGATGTCGACCACGCGGTCGAGGAAGGTGACGGCGGTGCGGACGGTCGCGTCCAGGCGTTCCCAGTCGATGTCCCCGGCCGTCCGGTCGACGAACGCGCCCAGGTTCACCGACCCCAGGTTGCAGACCGCCGTCTCCCCGTCGTCCGTGACCTCCAGGATCTCCGTGCAGAGGTTGGAGGAGTGCACGACGTGACCCGGCTCAGCCGTCTGGTTGGCCGTGCGGTTGGCGGCGTCCTTGAAAGTCATCCAGCCGTTGCCGGTCTGCGCGAGGGTGCGCATCATGCGGCCGTACAGGTCACGGGCGGGGATGGTCTTCTTCGCCAGCCCCTTCTGCTCGGCTGACCGGTACGCCGCGTCGAACTCCTCGCCCCACAGGTCCACCAGCTCGGGCACGTCGGACGGCGAGAAGAGCGACCACGGCGCGTCGGCGTTCACGCGGCGCATGAACTCGTCCGGGATCCAGTGCGCGAGGTTCAGGTTGTGCGTACGGCGGGCGTCCTCGCCGGTGTTGTCCCGCAGCTCCAGGAACTCCTCGATGTCGGAGTGCCAGGTCTCCAGGTAGACCGCGGCCGCGCCCTTGCGCCGGCCGCCCTGGTTCACGGCGGCGACCGAGGCGTCCAGCGTCTTCAGGAACGGGACGATGCCGTTGGAGTGCCCGTTCGTGCCGCGGATCAGCGAACCGCGGGAGCGGATACGGGAGTAGGCGATGCCGATGCCGCCCGCGTGCTTGGAGAGCCGGGCGACCTGGTGGTAGCGGTCGTAAATGGAGTCCAGCTCGTCCTTCGGGGAGTCGAGGAGGTAGCAGGACGACATCTGGGGGTGCCGGGTGCCGGAGTTGAAGAGGGTGGGGGAGGAGGGGAGGTAGTCGAGGCGGCTCATGAGCCGGTAGAGGGCGGCGACCTCGTCGAGGGCCCTGACCGTGTCGTCCTCGGCGAGCCCGGACGCCACCCGGAGCATGAAGTGCTGGGGCGTCTCGATCACAGCACGGGTGATCGGGTGCCGGAGCAGATAGCGGCTGTGCAGGGTGCGCAGGCCGAAGTAGCCGAAGCGGTCGTCGGCGTGCACGTCGACCAGGGCGTCGAGGCGGTCGGCGTGGACCCGCACGAACTCGGCCGTACGGTCCGCGATGAGGCCCTCGCGGTGGCCCACCGCCACCGACTCGGTGAAGGACGTGACGCCTTGGGAGGCGGCCTCGGCGCGGATGCCGATCGTCAGCAGGCGGGCGGCGAGCCGCGAGTAGGCGGGGTCCTCGGAGATGAGGCCGGCGGCCGCCTCGGTGGCCAGCTCGCGCAGTTCCGACCCGTCCGCCCGCGCGGACCGGCCGCGCAACGCGGCGGCGGCGACCCGGCCGGGGTCGGCGTCGGGTAGGTCGGCGGTCAGCTCGGTCAGGGTCCGCAGCAACACGGTCCCGGGACCGTCGTCGGCCACCGGGGTCACTGAAGCCGGATCTGCTGGCGCGATGGTCACGTGGGGCTCTCCCTCGCTCGGCACGGGGGCCTTGCGGAGGGCAGGCGGCAGCACACGAGCGCACGCGGCGTCGCGTCCACCGGCCCATTCCACGAGGCCCGGACGTCATGGCACCCGGGCCTGATGGCCGGGCGCGCTGTCGGCAGGTCCTCGGACTGACTCTCGTGCACGCGTATACGCGCATGAGTACACCGTTGCGGGACAGTTCCGGATTCGCACCGGATTCCCCTGCGGCGACAGCGAGCATGAGCATACATCTTGTGCCCGGCGAGGAAAGCACCCCCATATGTTGTGTCGCGCCGGTTTCAGAGTGTCAACTCGTAGGTGAGGAGAGTGATGTCGCCGACGCCCGGGACCGGGTTCCGGTCGCGCTCGGGAACGCGGACGAAGCCGAGGTGTTCGTAGCCGCTGGGCGGAGCGCATGGGGCGTCGCGTCGACAGGGCGACGACCGTGCGGGCCTCGGCGGCCCGGGCGCGGTCGGCGCACGCGCGTACGAGAAGCCCCCCGGCGCCTCGGCCGCGGGCCTCCCGAGCGACGGCGAACAGCCGTATCCCGGCTTCTCCGGGGCGGGCGACGTCGGCCACCAGCCGCCCGACGGCACGAAAGGTGACTCCGCCGAGGGCGCGCTCCCGCTCCACGGCGACCAGGACGCCCGCGGCGGCCCCATTTGGCCACGTCATCACGACGTCCACGCCGGGCAGCGTGCCTCAGGGATACGGCAACGGGCCGCCGGATGTTCTCCGACGGCCCGTCCGGGGTCGACCGCTAGTGAGCGGAGCCTGCCGTGGCCGGCGGCAGTTCCACCTGGACGCCCGGGTCGCCGGCGTCCGCCGTGTAGTCCTCGGGGGACGTCTCGTCGATGCCCTCGGGGGCCTTCAGCGCCTTCAGGGCGAAGGTGAGGACCACCGTGACGGCGACGTTGAGGAGGAACGCCGTCAGGCCGATGTAGCCGATCTCCCCGATGCCGGGGATCTCCTTGGACGAGCCGCCGAAGTGCTTCTGCGTCGGCGAGGCCACGCCGTACGCGGCGGCCGTGCCGTAGACCATGCCGACCGCCCAGCCGGCGAGCAGGGCCCAGCGGTGGAACCACCGCGTGAACAGGCCACCGACCAGGGCGGGGAAGGTCTGCAGGATCCAGATGCCGCCGAGCAGCTGGAAGTTGATGGCGACGGTCTTGTCCATGGTGAGGACGAAGGCCAGCGCGCCCACCTTCACCAGCAGGGACACCAGCTTGGAGACCTTGGTCTCCTGCGCCGGGGTGGCGTCCGGCTTGATGAAGTCCTTGTAGATGTTGCGGGTGAAAAGGTTCGCGGCCGCGATCGACATGATCGCCGCCGGCACCAGCGCGCCGATGCCGATGGCCGCGAAGGCCACGCCCGCGAACCAGTCCGGGAACATGTTCTCGAAGAGCTGCGGGATGGCCAACTGGCCGTTGCTGACCTTGACTCCGGCCGCGATCGCCATGAAGCCCAGCAGCGCCAGCAGGCCCAGCATCAGCGAGTACAGCGGCAGGATCGTGGTGTTGCGGCGGATCACCTCACGGCTCTTCGAGGACAGCGTTGCCGTGATCGAGTGCGGGTACATGAAGAGCGCGAGGGCGGAGCCCAACGCCAGCGTGGCGTAGGTCCATTGACCGGCCTCCGCCGGGACCAGCGCCCCGCGCGGTGCGCCGGTGGCCGGGTTGGTCTGGCTGTACGCCTCGCTCGCCTTGGCGAAGATCTCGTCGAACCCGCCCAGCTTGATCGGGATGTAGATGATCGCCACCGCGATGACGATATAGATCAGCGTGTCCTTCACGAACGCGATCAGAGCGGGTGCGCGCAGCCCGGACGAGTAGGTGTACGCCGCGAGCACACCGAAGGCGATCAGCAGCGGCAGGTCCTTGACGAACCAGTTGGTGTCCTCGCCGCCGCCGACGCCCATCACGTCGAGGACGGCCTGGATGCCGACCAGTTGGAGCGCGATGTACGGCATCGTCGCGAGGATGCCGGTCACGGCCACGGCGAGCGACAGGCCCTTGGAGCCGAAGCGGCCGCGCACGAAGTCGGAGGTCGTCACGTACCCGTGCTTGTGCGAGACCGACCAGAGGCGGGGCAGGAACGTGAAGATCAGCGGGTAGACCAGGATCGTGTAGGGCACCGCGAAGAAGCCCGCCGCGCCCGCCGCGTAGATCGCCGCCGGTACGGCGACGAAGGTGTACGCCGTGTACAGGTCGCCGCCGAGCAGGAACCAGGTGATCCAGGTGCCGAACGACCGGCCGCCCAGGCCCCATTCGTCGAGGCTGTGCTCGTTCTCGGCCTTGCGCCAGCGCGCGGCCAGGAAGCCCAGGATCGTGACGGCCAGGAAGAAGAAGATGAAGACGGCGAGTGCGACGCCGTTCACGCCGTCGTTCACTTGTCGGCACCTTCCTGACGGCCGCTCTGGTCACGGCGCCACAGCTTGTACGCGATCATCGTCAGCGCCGTGGAGATCACCACCCACGCCATCTGGTACCAGTAGAAGAACGGGATGCCGATGAAGGCGGGGTCGACTTTCGCGTACGAACCCACCCACAGCATCGCCACGAAAGGCGCGACGAGACAGAGCGCGATGACCACGCGGACCGGTGTCACCACCGGTGGTCTCACTTCAGGCGCATTGGACATACCGGGGCTCCGTCCCCTCACTGATCATCTGCGGAATGCGCAGGCAATCTAGGCGACGGTGTCAGGAGAGCGGAAGACCTCGTCCGCATATCGGTATGTGGTGGTTGTGTGTTGGTACGCACCGGGGAGTCCTCCCGTCCATGCGGCGACGGGAGGACCGTAGAGCAGGAGCGGCGGTTGCGCCACACCGCGTGCCGCACTCGTCCGGGTCAGTCCTGGGGGCGCTTGAGGCGGGCGACGAACTTGTAGCGGTCGCCGCGGTAGACGGACCGCACCCACTCCACCGGCTCGCCCTGCCGGTCCAGCGAGTGGCGGGACAGCATCAGCATCGGCAGGCCGACGTCGGTGCCGAGCAGGCCGGCCTCGCGCGGGGTGGCCAGCGAGGTCTCGATGGTCTCCTCGGCCTCGGCGAGATGGACGTCGTACACCTCGGCGAGCGCGGTGTAGAGGGACGTGTACTTGACCAGGGATCTGCGCAGGGCCGGGAAGCGCTTGGCACTCAGGTGCGTCGTCTCGATGGCCATCGGCTCGCCGTTGGCCATGCGCAGGCGCTCGATGCGCAGCACCCGTCCGCCGGCCGTGATGTCGAGCAGGCCGGCGAGGCGGTCGTCGGCGGTGATGTAGCCGATGTCGAGGAGCTGGGAGGTGGGTTCGAGGCCCTGGGCGCGCATGTCCTCGGTGTACGAGGTGAGTTGCAGCGCCTGCGAGACCTTCGGCTTGGCGACGAAGGTGCCCTTGCCCTGGATGCGCTCCAGGCGTCCCTCGACGACCAGTTCCTGAAGGGCCTGGCGCACGGTGGTGCGCGAGGTGTCGAACTCGGCGGCCAGCGTGCGCTCGGGCGGCACGGGCGTGCCGGGCGACTGCGTCTCCGTCATGTCGAGCAGATGCTTCTTCAGGCGGTAGTACTTGGGCACGCGCGCGGTACGGACGATCGCCCCACCCTCGTTCTCCGCACTGCTGACGTCGGTGCTCATGTTCTGCCTTCCCGGCTCCGGGTGCCGAAGCGACCGACGTCCCGTCGGCCACGGCTCACATCGTGGCACGGCAGCGTACCGGGATGTCCCCGCGCGCTGCGTGATCTCCTCTGTATACCCCCGCGATGCCCGCTGGTCTAGTCCACCAGGCCTCTTCTGTCGGCGGGCGGTCCATCGGAACTGGTCCGTCCGATCTGTCGCTTGTCTGGCGCTTGCGGAATGAAAGGTCCCTGCATATCTCGGTACCGCAACGGACGCCTCGCGCCTGCTGGAACACCCTTGACAGCCCTATTGGTCTGGGCCAAGCTCCCCCTACTGGTCTACACCATTGGTCCAGTCCCGGCCCCGCTGGGCGGTACCCACCACAACGGTCACCGCAGGGAGCGTGGGGGGTTTGAGGGCATCCCTGAGGAGGGTGGCATGAAGCGCAAGCTGACAGCCGCGATCGGCATCGCGGGCATGATGGTCTCCATCGCGGCGTGCGGGGGCGACAGTGGCAGCGGGGACTCGGACAAGAGCGGCGCGGACGCCAAGGAGCTGACCGTCTGGCTCACCGTCGACGCCCAGAACAACTGGCCGGAGCTGGTGAAGGCGGCCGACGCCGCGGTCACGAAGGCGCACCCCGGCATCAAGATCAACCACGAGTACTACGGCTGGCCGGACAAGAACGCGAAGCTCGACGCGGTCCTCGCCACCGACAAGGCCCCCGACGTGGTCGAGATGGGCAACACCGAGATGCTGAGCTACATGGTCAAGGGTGCCTTCGCGCCCCTCGACCCGGCGAAGTTCGACAACTCCTCCGCCTGGCTGGACGGCCTCAGGGCCTCGGTGACGTACGACGACAAGACCTACGGCGTCCCCTACTACGCCGGTGGCCGTGTCGCCAACTGGCGCAAGGACCTGTTCGCCTCGGTGGGCGTCAAGTCCGCCCCGAAGACGTACGACGAGCTCACCGCCGCCCTGGACAAGCTCCAGAAGAAGGAGGGCGACAAGTTCAGCGCCTGGTACCAGCCCACCCGTGACTGGTACGCGGCCATGTCCTTCGTCTACGACGCCGGCGGCTCGATCGCCGTCGAGTCCGGCGGCCAGTGGAAGGGCAACCTCTCCGCGCCCGAGTCCCTCAAGGGTCTCGAGGAGTTCAAGAACGTCGTCGACAAGTACATGCACGGCGACAAGACCAAGGACGAGTCCGACCGTTACATCGTCTACGGCCAGGGCAAGTCCGGCATGATCTTCGCCCCCGCCTGGGAGGGCGCGACCGCCGCGGCGAAGGAGAACGACAAGACCGGCAAGCTCGCGGGCAACGTCGAGAACTTCGTGATGCCCGGCCCGTCCGGCAAGAACCTCCCCGTCTTCCTGGGCGGCAGCGACCTCGCCGTCCCGGTGAAGTCGGACGCGCAGGCCGTGGCCGCCGAGTGGATCAACGCGTTCACCAACTCCACCGGCCAGAAGGGCCTGATCGCCAAGGGCAACCTGCCCAACAACAAGACCGACCTCGCCACCCTGAAGAACGACCCGGCGACCGCGATCCCGGCCACCGCGGCCGAGTCCAACTGGTTCGTCCCGATGGCACCGGGCTGGGGCCAGGTCGAGAAGGCCCAGGTCCTGCAGACCATGCTGCAGAGCATCGGCACCGGCAAGAAGTCGGTCGAGGACGCCGCGAAGGACGCGGACGCCGCGATCGACAAGGTCATCAACAACAAGTGACCTGACGCAGGGCCCCGTTCGGCCCCGGGGGCATCCGGGGGCGGGGCCCTGCTTCCCGTACGACCCGCTGTACGGGCGTACGAGGGCTTCGGACGACCCGAGGGACCGCTGAGGAGCGCGCGGATGAGTGCCGACACGACCACCCCTGCCAAGGTGCCGCCGCCGCGGCAGGCACCGCCACCACCGGCCGTGGCGAAGAAGCCGCCCAGAGGGCGGACTTCCGGCGGAGCGGGTACCCCCTGGCTCCTGCTCGCCCCCTGCCTCCTGATCCTGGCGCTCGTCCTCGGCTATCCGATGGTCCGCCTGGTCGTCCTGTCCTTCCAGAAGTTCGGGCAGTCCCAGCTGTGGGGCTTCCAGCCGGCCGAGTCGGTCGGGTTCGACAACTTCACGGGTGTGCTCGGCGACGAGGAGTTCTGGGCGGTCGTGGTCCGCACGATCGTCTTCGCGGCCGGCTGCGTGATCTTCACGATGGTGGCCGGCATGCTGATCGCGCTGCTGCTCCAGCGGGTCTCCGGCTGGGTGAAGACGCTCATCAACATCGCGCTGGTGGCCGGCTGGGGCATGCCGATCATCGTCGCCACCACCGTCTTCAAATGGCTCTTCGACGCCGACTACGGCATCCTCAACGCCCTGCTCAGCAAGCTGCCGGGGGTCGAGATGATCGGCCACAACTGGTTCGCCAGCGGGCCGCAGGGCCTGGCCGTGATCATGCTCCTGGTGGTCTGGGGGGCCGTGCCCTTCGTCGTGATCACGCTGAGCGCCGGTCTCACCCAGGTCCCCAAGGAGATGGAAGAGGCGGCCCGGCTCGACGGCGCGGGCGCCTGGGGCGTCTTCCGTTACGTCACCCTCCCCATCCTCAAGCCGATCATCGTGATGCTGACGACCTTGTCGGTCATCTGGGACATGGGCGTCTTCCCCCAGGTCTTCGTGATGCGCAACGGCCATCCCGAGGCCGAGTTCCAGATCCTCACCACGTACTCGTACGACCGCGCCTTCGTGGTCAACGACTACGCCCAGGGCTCGGCGATCGCCCTGCTCACCGTGGTGTTGCTGCTCGGCGTGGTCGCCGTCTACATGCGCCAGATGCTGAAGATCGGAGAGGTCGAATGAGCACACTGACGACTCCCGGGCACCGGAAGTCGAAGGCCGGCTGGAACCTCCTCGGCCTCCTCGTCTTCGTCACCGCCGGCTTCCCCGTCTACTGGATGCTCAACACGGCGTTCAAGCCGGCCAAGGACGCCATCGACCCGGACCCGAGCGTGCTGCCCACGGGCCTCACCCTCGCCAACTTCAGCCGCGCACTGAACATCGCCGACTTCTGGGGCCCGGTCGGCCGCAGCCTCGTCGTGTCCCTCGCGGTGGTCGTGATCGGCATGGTCGTCGGCATGCTGGCCGCGCTCGCCATCTCCCGGTTCGCCTTCCGCGGCCGGAAGATCGTGATCGTCGGGATCCTCGCGGTCCAGATGGTCCCGCTGGTCGCGATGATCATCCCGGTCTTCCTGCTCCTGAACGACCTGGGCCAGTACGACCGGCTCACCGGCCTGATCATCACGTACCTGACCTTCATCCTCCCCTTCACGGTGTGGACGCTGCGCGGCTTCATCGTCAACATCCCCAAGGAGCTGGAGGAGGCGGCGATGGTCGACGGCTGCAGCCGCACCGGCGCCTTCGTCCGGGTGGTGTTCCCCTTGCTCGCCCCCGGCATGGTCGCCACCTCGGTCTACGGTTTCATCCAGGCCTGGAACGAATACCTGTACGCCCTCATGCTGCTCAGCCAGAAGAACCAGACCGCCACCGTGTGGCTCGGCAACTTCACCACCAAGCACGGCACCGAGTACGCCCCGATGATGGCCGGATCCACCATGATGGCCGTGCCGATCGTCGTCCTGTTCCTCCTCGTCCAGCGCAAGATGGCCGCGGGCCTGACCGCGGGCGCCGTGAAGGGATAACGCCCCCGATGACGACATTCGCCAGCGGTACAGACACCCTGACGCGCGACGCCCTCACCGTCCTCCAGCCCGGCTTCACGGGCACCACCGCCCCCGACTGGCTGCTGCGCCGCCTGGGCGAGGGCCTCGCGTCCGTCGGCCTGTTCGGCCGCAACATCGCCTCTCCCGACCAACTGGCCGCCCTCACCGCACAGTTGCGCGCCGAGCGTGACGACGTCCTGGTCGCGATCGACGAGGAGGGCGGAGACGTGACGCGCCTGGAGGTGCGCACGGGCTCCAGCTTCCCCGGCAACCACGCGCTGGGCGCGGTCGACGACGTCTCGCTCACGCAGGAGGTGGCCTTCGAACTCGGCCGCCGTCTCGCCGCCTGCGGCGTGAACCTCAACTGGGCGCCGTCGGCCGACGTGAACTCGAACCCGTCGAACCCCGTCATCGGCGTACGGTCCTTCGGCGCCGACCCCGACCTGGTCGCCCGGCACACCGCGGCCTACGTCAGCGGCCTCCAGTCGGCCGGCGTCGCCGCCTGCACCAAGCACTTCCCGGGCCACGGCGACACGGCGATCGACTCCCACCACGCGCTCCCGCGCATCGACGCGGACCCCTCAGTACTCGACGTCCGCGAACTGGCCCCGTTCAGCGCGGCGATCGCCGCCGGCACGCGGGCCGTGATGACCGCGCACATCCTGGTTCCGGCCCTGGACCCGAACCGCCCGGCCACGCTGTCCCGCCGGATCCTGACCGATCTGCTCCGCGGCGAACTCGGCTACGACGGCCTCATCGTCACCGACGGCATGGAAATGCAGGCCATCGCCGGCACCTACGGCATCGAACGCGGCAGCGTCCTCGCCCTCGCCGCCGGCGCCGACGCGATCTGCGTCGGCGGCGGCCTGTCCGACGACGCGACGGTACGCCGCCTGCGCGACGCCCTGACCACCGCGGTACACACCGGCGAACTCCCCGAGGAACGTCTGGCGGAGGCGGCGGAACGGGTGCGGGGGTTGGCTCGGTGGACGGCGTCACCGGGTGCCGGGTCGGCATCGGCGTCCGAGGCTGAGGGTGCCTCTTCCGCTCGGGAGACCGTCGGAGGGGATGTCGGTCTGCGTGCGGCCCGGCGTGCCCTTCGGCTGACCGGCGCCGAGGACTTCACCCCGCTCACCGAGCCGCCGTACGTCGCCGCACTCACCCCCGTCGCGAACTTCGCCGTCGGCGACGAGACCCCGTGGGGCGTCGCCGCGGAACTCTCCCGCCTGCTTCCCGGCACGCAGACCGGCAGCTACGCGGGGGAGGAGGCAGGGACCTCGGCCCTGGCGTCGGCCGGCTCGCGCCGCATCGTGGCCGTCGTCCGCGACGAACACCGCCACCCCTGGATGGCCGCAGCCCTCGACACCCTCCTGGCCTCCCGCCCCGACACGATCGTCGTCGAAATGGGCCTCCCTCAGGCCACCCCCCGAGGCGCCCTCCACATCGCCACCCACGGCGCCGCCCGCGTCTGCGGCCGAGCGGCGGCGGAGATCATCACGGGCGCATGACCACTCCACGATCCAACGGCCGGCCTGGCGACAGCCACCCGGCAGCCGGGACCCACACCCACCCCGGACGAAGCCTCCCGGCGCCGGGTGGTGGTGGGCTCCCGCGTGGTGGGGTCTCCGCTCTGGGCGGTGGGGGGCTCCCGCGTGGTGGGGCCTCCGCTCTGGGCGGTGGGGGGCTCCCGCGTGGTGGGGTCTCCGCCCCGCTCGGTGGCGGGCTCCCGCGTGGTCGGCACGCTCTCCCGCGGCCGGGCACGCGCTGCCGCTCGGGTGAGCCTCCACCCTGGCCCAGCTCAAAACGCGCCCCCGCACCACAAAGGCGCCGATCACCCCTCCCGGGCGGTCGGCGCCTTCGTGTCTGTCCCCCGCTTCCGCTAGATCCCCTGCCACTCCGGCTTGTTGGCGTACGTGTGGCGGAAGTAGTCCGCCAGCTTCAGCTTGGACGCGGCGGCATCGTCGATGACGACCGTCGCGTGGGGATGGAGCTGGAGTGCCGAGGCCGGGCACACCGCGGCGATCGGTCCCTCGACGGTCGCGGCGACCGCGTCCGCCTTGCCCTCGCCCGTCGCGAGCAGCACCAGGTGCCGCGCCTCCAGGATGGTTCCGATGCCCTGCGTGATGACGTGATGCGGCACCTGCTCGATGTCGCCGTCGAAGAAGCGCGCGTTGTCGATCCGCGTCTGCTCGGTCAGCGTCTTGATCCGCGTGCGTGAGGCCAGCGAGGAGCACGGCTCGTTGAAGCCGATGTGTCCGTCGGTCCCGATCCCCAGCAGCTGCAGATCCACCCCGCCGGCCTCGGCCAACGCCCTGTCGTACGCCTCGCTCGCCCCCTGGACGTCCTCGGCTGTGCCGTCCGGTCCCATGAACGCGTCCATCCCGATCCCGAGCGGCTCCAGCACCTCGCGCCTGAGCACCGAGCGGTACGACTCCGGATGCTCGGCGGGCAGCCCCACGTACTCGTCGAGCTGAGCGATCCGAACCCGTGAGGCGTCCACGGCACCGGACCGCACCTTCGCCGCCAGCGCCTCGTAGACGGGCAGCGGCGTCGACCCGGTGGCCACGCCGAGCAGGGCGCCGGGCTTGCGCCGGAGCAGCTGTGCCATGGCCTCGGCGATGAGTTCGCCGCCCGACTTGGCGTCCGGAACGATGACAACTTCCACGCTGGGCCTGCCGATCTGAAGAGAGGGGACTCGACTCTGAAGAGGGGGACCTCAACTGTGACCCGAGAGGGCCTATGTGGTTTAGACCAATCTAACAGAGGCTGGTCCCACGGCCCAGGTGGCAGAAGGGCGGAGAGGGCCACAGTGCCCGGAGCGGAGTGGCCCGCTCCACTGATGCCGCTCGCTGATCTCCGGGGGGAGTTGGAGGCGCTCGCGGAAATTGCCATGGCCATCTGTCCCCGCACATGAACCCACACGGGTTAGGCTGCGTGGTGGATGCCAGGGCGTCCGATCAGTGGGGACCAGCGGTTGACCCGCACGGAAAAGTCCCAACAACAAACAGGCTTCAACGCATGGACACATGTAGTGGTCTAGTCCACAATGCGTAGGGATAAGAGAATACGAGCACGCTTCCGCCTTCCCCGCACAGGAAGGCGGACCGAGGAACCGGAGTTCTCTGCCCTGACTGCCCCGGCTCCTCATCCTTCGGCCGACTGGGACCGCACACCCCACGGCCGATATTGCTCCGGGCTGCGGTGCCGGGAGGGTTGAGGGTCCCTCTCAGGCGCCGCGGCCCGCGGGTGTTTTCGGGCCGGACCAAATGCCCGGGTACGCTCGCACACGTGCCCTCCATGAACGAACTCGTACACCAGCACACGGCTCTCGACGACTCCGACCTCGAGTGGCTCCACCTGCTGGTCTCGGAGTGGCAGCTGCTCTCCGACCTCTCCTTCGCCGACCTCGTGCTGTGGGTCCCCACCCGCGACGGCACCCGCTATGTCTCCGTCGCCCAGATGCGGCCCAACACCGGCCCCACCTCGTACCAGGACGACATGGTCGGCCACCTCGTCCCGCGCGGCCGCCGTCCCCTGCTGGACGCCGCCCACGACGAGGGCCGGATCGTGCGCGAGGGCGACCCCGAGTGGCGCGAGGAGGTCCCGGTCCGCGTCGAGTCGATTCCCGTACGACGGGAGGGGCGCGTCCTCGGTGTCATCGCGCGCAACACCAACCTCCTCACCGTGCGCACCCCGAGCCGCCTGGAGCTCACGTACCTCCAGAGCGCCTCGGACCTCGCACAGATGATCGCGGCCGGCTCCTTCCCGTTCGCGAACCAGCAGGTCGACATGGACGCCTCGCCCCGCGTCGGCGACGGCCTGATCCGCCTCGACGCGGACGGCATCGTCCAGTACGCCTCACCGAACGCGCTGTCCGCCTACCACCGCATGGGCCTGGCCGCCGACCTCGTCGGCCACCACCTGGGCGAGACCACCGCCGAACTCGCCCCGAGCCACGGGCCGGTGGACGAGGCGCTCGCCAAGGTCGCCAGCGGCTGGGCGCCGCGTGAGTTC
Organism: Streptomyces sp. NPDC058678; assembly: GCF_042714835.1. Lineage (NCBI taxonomy): Bacteria > Bacillati > Actinomycetota > Actinomycetes > Kitasatosporales > Streptomycetaceae > Streptomyces > Streptomyces sp. NPDC058678. Next base: position 103,252 of record NZ_JBHXSG010000025.1, read on the forward strand.
GAGATCGAGTCCCGCGACGGGGTGATCCAGTTCCGGGCGATCCCGCTCAAGCCCAAGGGCACCCGCATCGGTTCGCTGGTGCTTCTCCGCGACGTCACCGAACTGCGGCGTCGCGAGCGCGAGTTGATCACCAAGGACGCCACCATCCGGGAGATCCACCATCGCGTCAAGAACAACCTGCAGACGGTGGCGGCCCTGCTGAGGCTCCAGGCTCGGCGCATCGAGTCCGACCGCGGCCGGGAAGCGCTGGAAGAGGCGGTGCGGCGGGTCGGCTCGATCGCCATCGTGCACGAGACGCTGTCCCAGAACCTGGACGAGCGCGTGGAGTTCGACGAGATCGCCGACCGCGTCCTCGCGATGGTCGCCGAGATCTCGCCGGGCAAGGTCACCGGCCGGCGCAGCGGCCGCTTCGGCATCCTGGACGCGGAGGTCGCCACCCCCCTGTCCATGGTCCTGACCGAGATCCTCCAGAACGCGCTGGAACACGGGTTCCGCGAGGGTGACACCGGCAACGTCGAGGTCTCCGCGGTCCGTGGCGGCACCACCAAGGAGGCCCGCCTCCTCGTCACCGTCCAGGACGACGGCGTCGGCCTACCCGAGGGCTTCGACCCGCGCACCTCCGGCAACCTCGGCCTGCAGATCGTACGAACCCTGGTCGAGGGCGAGTTGGGCGGCACGTTCGACATGGTTCCGGCACCGGAGCGGGGGACCCAGGTGATCCTGGACATCCCGGTGCGGCCGAACAAGTAGCGCCGAACAGGTAGCGCCGAACGAGTAGCGCAGAACCAGCAGCCGAACAAGAGCACCGCGCCAGGGGCCGTGCGACTGGCCGTACGCGGTGCCGGTGCACAGCAAAGAGCCCCGGACCGTTCAGGGTCCGGGGCTCAACATGCTCGTTGCCAGCTTTTGCTGCGCATCGGGGGGTACTGCGCGCTGCGGCTCGGGGGCGGGAGATGCGTACGCGCTGTACGCGCCGCCAAGCTGAGGCTGTTGCGGGGCGGGTATGTCAGGCGGAAGCCTGACGGGCCCGGTTGCGGGCGGCGCGGCGCTTCATGGCGCGGCGCTCGTCCTCGCTGAGACCACCCCAGACGCCGGAGTCCTGGCCGGACTCGAGCGCCCACTGCAGGCACTGCTCCATGACGGGGCAGCGGCGGCAGACGGCCTTGGCTTCCTCGATCTGCAGCAGCGCAGGACCGGTGTTGCCGATGGGGAAGAAGAGCTCGGGGTCTTCCTCGCGGCAAACGGCGTTGTGACGCCAGTCCATGGCTGCTACCTCTCCTTGGTATTACGTGCGGGTTGCTTGTGAATGTGAACGCTTTCACGAATCCCTCAACAAGTGAAGGGCCGACTGCCAGGTTCCCTGGTGTGGTCCTGTGTGTGATGAGGGGTTCTGGTGATCAGTGGAGGCCGGTGTTGCGGGCCGTCTCGATCGCCACGTAGAGACTCGCAAACCTCAGCGGCGGATACAACCCCTACCGGAAAGTTTTTTTTGATTCCTCGGTGTCGACTAGGTCACAGCCGTACTTCCATGGGGTGGACCCTGGTCTAAACGTTCGAGTGAAAGGACTTTCGCCTCTTCTGCTCACACAATCACACGCAGTGCACGGCGTACGCCTGTGAACGTCACGCTCGTTCGCAGTCCGAGGTGGTCGCCGTCCATCTGGAGGGGTAGCGGCACCTTCGAATGCAAGGTGAACTGGTCAGCGTCGTGCAGGGAAAAGGCGTGCTTGCCGTGCGGTCCGCGCTCGGGGGACGAAGTGAGCAACTGGGTGCCATACCGGGCTACAGCGGTCGTCGTCATGCGGCTGAGACCGAGTACGTCGAGACCTTTATCGAACGAGGCCTTAGGTGACGCGTACATCGGGTGATTGCCCAGGAAGGTCCACGGAGAGGTGTTCGAGACTATGGACAGCACCAGATCGGTCACCGGCTCCGCGTCCGGCCGCTCCAGCGTGATCGTCCCGTGCCGGCGGTGCGCCTCGCCGAAGAACTGGCGCAGTGCCTGGCGTACGTAGAGCGCGTGGGTGGACCTCCTGCCGCGCTCGCGCTGCTGCTCGACCCGCCCGACCACGCCGGCGTCGAAGCCGAGACCCGCGTTGAAGGTGAACCAGCGGGACGGCACGGCCTCGTCGTCCGAGCCGGGTGTACCGGAGGTCAGACCCAGGCCGACCATGCGTTCGCTGCCCTCGCGCAGGGCGTCCAGCAGGGCGCCGGTGGCCTCCACGGCGTCGTTGGGCAGCCCCAGGGCGCGGGCGAAGACGTTCGTCGAGCCGCCGGGGACCACCGCGAGGCCGGGCAGCCGCTCCGGATCCGGGCCGGCGTGCAGGAGGCCGTTGACCACCTCGTTGACCGTGCCGTCGCCGCCGAGGGCCACGACCAGGTCGACGTCCGAGCTCTCCGCCGCCTGCCGGCCCAGGTCGCGCGCATGGCCGCGGTACTCGGTGGTGACCACCTCGAGCTTCATCTCGCTCGCCAGCGCGTGGATCAGGACATCGCGCGTACGTGCGCTTGTGGTGGTTGCCGCCGGATTGACCACGAGAAGTGCACGCATGGGTTGCAGCGTACCTACTGGGTGGTACCGGGCACAGGGCGAGGTAGTGATCAAGTAAGACTTCCGGGCGTGAACCTCGCCACGGGGGGCGTACGACCCGAGGGCTACCCTTCTGGGGTGAGCGCTGAGCAGAACCCCGCACCCCGAGCCGCGGAAGCCGCCCGAGACACGGAGCCCCGCCCGGGCCGGCTGACCGCCGCGGCGGCGCTGGCCGCACTGGAGGGGCTCGCCCTGGCCGTCGGCGGCGTCTGGATGCTGGTGGAGGGCTTCGCGGGGGACCCGGACGACCGGCAGTCGGCCGTCACCGGGGGTATCACCCTGATCGTGCTCGCGCTGCTGCCGCTGCTCGCCGCGCGCGGGCTGCTCGCCCGGCGCAGCTGGAGCCGGGGGCCGGCCGTCATCACGCAGATCATGGCGCTGCCAGTGGCCTACAACCTGCTCCAGGCCGACAGTGTGGCGATTCCGGCGGGGATCGCGCTCGCGGTGGTGGCGGTGACCGCGCTGGTCCTGCTCGTCAACGCGGAGACGACCCGGGCCCTCGGGATCCGGGGGCCCGGCAACGTACAGAAGTAACTGCCACCGGCGTCACCTCTGACGCGTTACGCCTGAGGCGTTACTCCTCCACCAGCAGCTTCTCCCGCAGCTGGGCCAGGGTCCGGGCCAACAGCCGGGAGACGTGCATCTGTGAGATGCCGACCTCCTGCGCGATCTGCGACTGGGTCATGTTGCCGAAGAACCGCAGCAACAGGATCCGCTTCTCGCGCGGGGGCAGGTCCTCGAGGAGCGGCTTGAGCGACTCCCGGTACTCGACGCCCTCCAGCGCCTCGTCCTCCGCGCCCAGCGTGTCCGCGACCGCGGGGGACTCGTCGTCGGTGTCGGGGACGTCCAGGGACAGCGTGGAGTACGCGTTGGCGGACTCCAGGCCCTCCAGGACCTCCTCCTCCGAGATGGCCAGCTTCTCGGCCAGCTCGTGCACCGTCGGGGAGCGGCCGTGCTGCTGGGAGAGCTCGGCCGTGGCCGTGGTCAGCGCCAGCCGCAGCTCCTGGAGCCGGCGCGGGACGCGCACCGCCCAGCCCTTGTCGCGGAAGTGCCGCTTGATCTCGCCGACGACCGTCGGAGTCGCGTACGTCGAGAACTCCACGCCGCGGTCCGGGTCGAAACGGTCGACCGACTTGATCAGGCCGATGGTGGCGACCTGGGTGAGGTCGTCCAGCGGCTCGCCGCGGTTGCGGAAGCGGCGCGCGAGGTGCTCGACGAGCGGCAGGTGCATACGGACCAGCCGGTTGCGCAGCTCCGCGTACTCCGGGCTGCCGTCCTTCAGGGTGCGCAGCTCCACGAACAGGGCGCGCGCCCCGCTGCGGTCCTGAGGGTCGTGCCGTGTGGCCTGCACGCGCTGCGGGGCCTTCTCGTCGTCTCGCTCGTGCTCGCTCATCGTCCCGCCCGTAGCCCTTCCCCGAGCCCTCGCCTGCGCTCGGACAGGGGACACCCCGATCCGTCCGTCCAGAGGCGCGCTCCGTACGGCACCTTCCCGATCACGCTGCCCGTCGTCCGAGAAGCCGGTCTCCGAGGAGTCCTCCTCAGGGTGCGGCCGGGCCTGCTCGGGGATGCCGTCGATGCCGTCCGTCATGCGTCGGGATGTGCTCGGGCCGCCCGTGTCTTCGGCGGTCGGCAGCTCCCGTGTGCCGCGCTCTTCGTCCCGCACCGGCCCGTCCCCGTCCCTCACGCCGGCCCGGGTCCCGCGCCGCGCTGTTTGTAGAGGCTGATCGAAACGGTCTTGTCCTCGTCGACGGCCGACGAGACCTTCCCCGCGAGAGCCGACAGCACGGTCCACGCGAAGGTGTCCCGTGCCGGGGCGTGACCGTCCGTGGTCGGCGCCGAGACGGTGACCTCCAGCGAGTCGTCGATGAGCCGGAAGACGCAACTGAGTACGGAGCCGGGCACGGCCTGCTGCAGCAGGATCGCGCAGGCCTCGTCCACCGCGATGCGCAGATCCTCGATCTCGTCGAGGGTGAAGTCCAAACGGGCCGCGAGGCCGGCGGTGGCCGTACGCAGCACCGACAGGTAGGCACCCGCAGCCGGCAGCCGGACTTCCACGAAGTCCTGGGTCGCGGGCTCGCCTGCGATCTGGGACACCCTCACCTCCAAGGTGGTACAAGCATTTCGGGGCCGAGGGTCGCCCCCCGGGGGGTAACGCGATACGTGGTTCTGCGGTGACGCTACCGCGCTCTCAGCTTTCCTGTCCCCGGGACCCCAACCCCTTGCTGTCACTCATAGTAAACACGCGAACACGCTCCGTGGCTAGGGGGTTCGCGGGCCCAATTGCAAAGAGCGCGCGCCGGGTTGACGTACCCAGACGTCAGACGGTCGAACCGTCCGGATCGGGGGGTCATACGAGCACGTGGTCGTCGAAGCACCAGCGCCACGCCTCACCTGGCTCGAAGGTCCGCATGATGGGGTGTCCCGAGTCTTTGTAATGCTCTGTCGCATGCCGTCCCGGCGAGGAGTCGCAGCAGCCGACGTGGCCGCAGGTCAGGCACAGCCGAAGCTGCACCGGATGGGTGCCGGTCGCCAGACACTCCAGGCAGGTGTCGCTCAGCGGCCCGGGCTCCGGGACCGGCAGCGCGTCGGCGTGCGTGCACTGTTTCATGATTGCCAGGTTACGACGGGCGCGCGGCTGATCGCGCGGAAAACCGAGGGTGGGCGAACGACGATGAACAAGGGTGGGCGAGGACCATGGACGTGATGCCCCTGCTGTTGCTGGTGGCGGGCAGCGCCATGATCGCCGCGGCGGCCCGGCGGACCCCGGTGCCGGCACCGCTGCTGCTGGTCGCCGCCGGGCTCGTGATCTCCTACGTCCCAGGGGTCCCGGAGTACACCCTCGACCCGCATGTCGTCCTGCCGCTCATCTTGCCCCCGCTGCTGTACACGGCCGCCACCGACAGCTCGTACCTCGATCTGCGCGCACAACTGAGGCCCGTCGCGCTGCTGTCGGTCGGGTACGTCCTCTTCGCGACCTTCGCCGTGGGCTGGGCCGCCTACCTGATCGTGCCGGACCTGCCGCTGACCGCCGCGCTGGTGCTGGGCGCGGTGGTGGCGCCGCCGGACGCGGTCGCGGCCACGGCGGTCGCACGCCGGGTCGGGCTGCCCTCCCGGATCACCACGATCCTCCAGGGCGAGTCCCTGGTGAACGACGCCACCGCGATCACCGCCTACCGGGTGGCCCTCGCGGCGGCGGTCGGCGAGGGCGCCACCTGGGCCGGCGGGATCGGCGAGTTCCTGCTCGCCGCGGTCGGCGGCGTCGGCTTCGGCCTCGTGCTCATGGTGCCGCTCCACTGGCTTCGCACCCACCTCAAGGAGGCGCTGCTGCAGAACACGCTCTCCCTGCTGATCCCGTTCGTCGCGTACGCGGCCGCCGAACAGGTCCACGCGTCCGGTGTCCTCGCGGTCGTGACCGTCGCGCTCTACCTCGGCCACCGCGCGTGGGAGGTCGACTTCGCGACCCGTCTGCAGGAGGAGGCCGTCTGGAAGATGGTCGCGTTCGTCCTGGAGTCCGCCGTGTTCGCCCTGATCGGACTGCAGCTGCCGGTGATCCTCAAGGGTCTCGGGGAGTACGAGGGCGGCCGCGCCGCCTGGTACGCGGTCCTCCTCTTCCTCGTCGTCGTCGTGTCCCGGTTCGTGTGGGTGTACCCGGCGACCTTCCTGCCCCGCCGACTGTCGGCCCGCATCAGGGAACGCGAACCGAATCCCACCTGGAAGGGGCCCTTCGTCATCGCCTGGGCCGGCATGAGAGGCGTGGTCTCCCTGGCCATCGCCTTCTCTATCCCGATGACCATGCACGGCGGCGAACCCTTCCCCGAGCGCAACCTCATCCTGTTCCTGACCTTCACCACGGTCATCGGCACGCTGGTCCTCCAGGGCCTGACCCTGCCCACGCTGGTCCGCCTCCTGAAGCTGCCCGGCCGGGACGCCCAGGCCGAGACGCTCGCGGAGGCGAACGCCCAGGCGCAGGCCTCCCGGGCCGCCGAGCGCCGCCTGGAAGAACTCCTCTCCGACGAGCGCAACGCGCTCCCACCGCCCCTCGCAGACCGTCTCCGCAGCGTCCTGGAGCGCCGCCGCAACGCCGTCTGGGAACGCCTCGGCCAGGTCAACCCCCTCACCGGCGAAACCGTCGACGACACCTACCGCCGCCTGTCCCGGGAGATGATCAGCGCCGAGCGCGCGATCTTCGTCAGGCTGCGCGACGGCCGCCACATCGACGACGAGATGCTGCGGACACTGCTGCGCAGGCTGGACCTCGAGGAGGCCGCGGCCTTTCGGGAGGCGGCGTGAGGATTTTGTACCGTGCCGGAGGCCTGGCCAGTCACCCGGTGAACGGGGCGCCGGTCACCACCGCGGCCACCGCACTGCCCTCCTCGAACGCCCCTTCCTCCACCGACACGACAAGCCCGTACAGCAACTTGGCGACATAGAGACGCTCGACCGCCACCCCGTGCCGCCCCTCGAAGTCCTCGGCGAAAGCATCGAGGGCGGAGGTCGTCCGGCCGTAACCCCCGAAATGGAAGCGGTCCTCGAGGGCCCAGTCGCCGCGTCGCCCGCCGAAGGCCTGCTTCTGGAGGCCCTCTATCTCGGCCGTCAGGAAGCCGCCCTTCAGTACGGGGATTCCCAGTGCCCGCTGCCCGGGCTCCAGTCCCGCGGCGAGGCCCGCCAGCGTGCCGCCCGTGCCGCAGGCGAGCGCGACCACGTCGGCCCGCCCCCGCAACTCCTCGCCGAGCGTCCGGCACCCACGTACGGCGGGCGCGTTGCTGCCGCCCTCCGGGACGACGTACGCGTCTTCGGCGCCGACCGCCCGCAACAGCGCCGCCAGGAGTCCCGGCTCACTCTTGCGTCGATACATCGCTCTGTCGACGAAGTGCAGCCGCATGCCGTCTGCCGCGCACCGGGCCAGGGACGGGTTGAGGGGGCGGTCGGTCAGTTCCTGGCCGCGCACGATGCCGATGGTGGGCAGGCCGAGGAGGCGGCCCGCGGCGGCCGTGGCGCGTAGGTGGTTGGAGTACGCGCCGCCGAAGGTGACGACCGTGCGTCCGGCCGCGGCGGTGAGGTTGGGGGCCAGTTTGCGCCACTTGTTTCCGACGAGTTCCGGGTGGATCAGGTCGTCGCGCTTGAGCAGCAGACGGACGCCCCGGCGGGTGAAGCGGTCGTCGGAGACCTCCTGCAACGGCGACGGGAGCCGGGGGCGGAGGTCGGCTAGGTCGGGTATGTCCGGGCTGGTCACAGCACTATTGTCAGCACCCGGCGATGCCGTCCGGCACGGCGGGTCGCTTCAGGCGGTCCCGGACCCGCTTCCGCATCGACGCCATCGTGAAACCACGGGGATCGACCTTCCCCGGCTGCCACTCCAGGTGGCCGATGACCGATCGTTCCGTCCAGCCGTGGTGGCGGCAGATCGCGGCGGCCGCTCTCTCGATCGCGTCGAGTTGGGCCTCGGGCCACGGGTCCCGGCCGTCGCCGAGGTTCTCGCACTCGAAACCGTAGAAGTGGCGGTTGCCGTCGGTGTTGGCCTCGTTGTCCCGGGGGAGGGCCTTCTCGGCGATCACCGCGCGCAGGACGTCGTCGTCGCCGAGACCGGCGTGGTTGGCGCGGCCGTAGCCGACGAGGTGGACGGTGCCGTCCTTGGTGATGACGCCGTGGCACAGCGGACCGGGGAGGTCCTCGTAGCCGTCCCGGCACAGTCGTACCGTCCGCTCACTGCCCTTGGTCACGGTGTGGTGGATCATCACGCCGTGGACGGGGCCCCAGGGGCCCTTGTGGTTGCGATTATGGTGCTCCCAGTCGCCGACCTCGACGACGGTGAGGCCCTCCGCCCTCAGACCGGCCAGGAAACCGCCCGCGGACATGGGTGAGGCCATGGCCGCCTCCTTCGCGCTGCGCGCCGGCCGCCGTGCGCGGCCGTCTCGTACCGCTTGCTTGTACCGGAAGCGGAGGGGCCGGACTACTCGCTCGCACAGCGTGCGAGCCGATCCGGACAACATTCTTCCGCTGACGTGAAACCGCCGTCGAAACGGGGCGCTGGACAGGATTCCCCTATGTGCCCAGTGGACCGGTGATCCATTCCCGCTCTTTCGTGTAATAGCACCGGAGCGGCCCGTGATGGAAGCCTTGTGCGTGCAGATCGAGCGCGGCGCAGATCAGCGCCGGGCAAACCGGGAGGGCAATTCCTTATGTCGGTAGGCGAAGAGGTCCGCACCGAGCAGGACAGGCCGCAGCAGAGCCTCGGCACGGCGGCCGCGCGGAACCTGGCCACCACCACCAAGTCCGCACCACAGATGCAGGAGATCAGCTCCCGCTGGCTGCTGCGCACACTGCCCTGGGTCAATGTGCAGGGCGGTACGTATCGGGTGAACCGGCGACTGACCTATGCCGTGGGGGACGGCCGGGTCACGTTCGTGAAGACCGGGGACCGCGTAGAGGTGATCCCCGACGAGTTGCGCGAACTGCCCCCCTTGCGGTCGTACGAGGACGAGGACGTGCTCACCGAGCTCGCCCGGCGCTGCGAGCAGCGCGAGTTCAACCCCGGTGACGTGATCGCCGAGTTCGGCAGCCAGGCGGACGAGGTCTTCCTGCTGGCGCACGGCCGGGTGGAGAAGGTCGGCACCGGCCCGTACGGCGACGACGCGGTCCTCGGAGTCCTCGCCGACGGCGCGTACTTCGGCGACCAGGGACTCCTCGACCCGGACTCCATCTGGGAGTACACGGCCCGGGCGGTCACCGCCTGCACGGTGCTCGTGCTGCCCCGCCAGCATGTCGAGCAGGTCGCGGAGCGCTCCGAGTCGCTGGGCGGACACCTCCAGGAGCAGCGCGCGATCCCCTCGCAGCGAACCAACAAGTTCGGCGAGAAGGAGATCGACCTCGCGGCGGGTCACGACGGCGAACCGGACATCCCGCACACCTTCGTCGACTACGAGGCCAGGCCCCGCGAGTACGAACTGAGCATCGCCCAGACCGTACTGCGCATCCACTCGCGCGTGGCCGACCTCTACAACCAGCCGATGAACCAGACCGAGCAGCAGATCCGGCTGACGGTCGAGGCACTGAAGGAGCGCCAGGAGCACGAGCTCGTCAACAACCGGCAGTTCGGGCTGCTGCACAACTGCGAGTACGACCAGCGCCTCCAGCCGCACGACGGCGTGCCCGGCCCCGACGACCTGGACGAGCTGCTCAGCAGGCGGCGCGGCACCAAGCTGCTGCTCGCCCACCCGCGCGCGATCTCCGCGATCGGGCGTGAGCTCAACAAGCGCGGACTGGTCCCGGAGACCATCGAGGTGGCCGGCAACCGGATTCCCACCTGGCGCGGGGTGCCGATCTACCCGTGCAACAAGATCCCGGTCACCGAGGCCCGCACGACCTCGATCATCGCCATGCGTACCGGCGAGGCCGAGCAGGGCGTCATCGGCCTTCAGCAGGCCGGCATCCCGGACGAGATCGAGCCCAGCCTGTCCGTGCGCTTCATGGGCATCAATGAGCAGGCGATCATCAAGTACCTGGTGACGGCCTACTACTCGGCCGCGGTCCTGGTGCCGGACGCGCTCGGCGTCCTGGAGAACGTCGAGATCGGCCGCTGGAGGTGACGTCCGCGCACCTGAACGCCGTGTCCCCGCCCTTCGGGGCGGGTACATCCCGGTCGTATGCGCCCAGCCACAGCGGAAGCGCCACCGCTCTCCGAGGGGGACCCCATGGCCGAGTTCATGACGGACACCAAGCAGAGCGCCGGCGCACACCCCACCGGGACCCGTCCGCTCGACGGGCAGGAGGCGGGGGTGATCCTGGAGCGTGCCCGGAGCTCGGTCGACCCCGCGCTGCGCGCCGCCCTTGAGTCGCTGCCCGGCTCCATGCGCCGGGTCGCGCTCTACCACTTCGGCTGGGAGCACGCGGACGGCACCCCGGCAGGCGGCAATGCCGGCAAGGCGATTCGTCCCGCGCTCGTCCTCACCGCGGCCGCCGCGCTCGGCGGACCGGGGGCGCGGATGGCGGCCGTGCGGGCGGCCGCCGCGGTGGAACTGGTCCACAACTTCACACTGCTGCACGACGACGTGATGGACCGGGACGTCACCCGGCGACACCGGCCCACCGCATGGACCGTGTTCGGCGACGCCGACGCGATCCTCGCCGGGGACGCTCTTCAGGCACTCGCCCTGCGGCTGCTCGCCCAGGATCCGCATCCGGCGTCCGCGCGGGCCGCCGCCCGGCTCGCGGACTGTGTCGTCGAGCTGTGCGCCGGCCAGCACGCGGACACGGCCATGGAGCTGCGAGGGCCGGGTGAGGTCACCCTCGACGAAGTGCTCGCCATGGCGGAGGCCAAGACGGGGGCGCTGCTCGGGTGTGCCTGCGCGTTGGGCGCGCTGTACGCGGGTGCGGAGGAGGAGGATGTCGAGGCGCTGGACGCGTTCGGCCGTGAGGCCGGGCTCGCCTTCCAGCTCATCGACGACGTGATCGGCATATGGGGCGACCCGCGCAGCACCGGCAAGCCGGTCGGCGCGGACCTCGTCGCTCGCAAGAAGTCGCTCCCGGTGGTCGCCGCGCTCACCTCCGGCACACCGGCGGCGGAAGAACTGGCCGAGTTGTACGGCGCTCCGTTCGAGGAAGGCGACCTGGAGCGGACGGTTCTCGCGGTGGAGCGGGCGGGCGGGCGTGACTGGGCGCAGGTCCAGGCCGCCGACCGGATGGCCAGGGCCATGCAGGAACTGGCCCGCGCGGTCTCCGACCCGGAGGCGGCGGGCGGGTTGCTGGCACTGGCGGAGTTCGTGACGCGGCGCAGCAACTGAGGCCAGCGGGCCCCCGTCATCCAACCCCGTCACACCACGTCGAACACCGCCTCAGCTCGTCACCAGAACCCCGGAGCCACCGGGGCCGCGCGGTCCTGACCCCGCGCGGCTGCCGACGGCTCCGGTTCGGGCGGGTCCCGCACATCCCCACGGTGTGCGGGCCTCGCCGGTTCGCTCGTACCGATGGCCCGTTCACGCCCGTCCACAAGCCCAACGGCCTTACGATCAAGGTCCGTTGACGCGAAGGGGCGAGAGCATGGGCGTGGCGATCCGGACGGCGAGCGCAGGCGACCGTGAGCTGGTCGTCCGGCTGCTGGACGCGGCCTTCCAGGACGATCCGGTCAGCCGCTGGGTGTTCCCCGGCGACGAGTACCGCCGTACGACGCACCACAAGCTGATGGCCGCGTTCACCGACATCGTGCTCGGCGAGGGGCGCGTCGACGTCACCGAGGACGGCACGGCCTGCGCTTTGTGGCTGTCCGTTCCGGCGGCGGACGGCCACGGTCAGGACACCGAGGAGGACGACGGCCCCGCCCGAGTGCGCGCCGCCGTCGACCCCGGGAACGAGCGCGTCGAACTCATCGGCCGGCTCACCGCCGACGTCCACCCCTCGGACCGCGCCCACGCCTACCTGTGGATGATCGGCGTGGCCCCCGAGCGCCAGGGCGAGGGCCTCGGCACCGCGCTCATCGCCCCGGTGCTCGACCGCTGCGACCGCGAGGGCCTGCCCGCCTACCTGGAGGCAAGCAACGCCCGCAGCCGCAAGCTGTACGAGCGTCTCGGCTTCGAACTCGCCGACCGCCCCCTCGACCTGCCGGAAGGCCCGCAGATGTGGCCGATGTGGCGCGAGCCGCGCACCTGAACTGGCAGCGGACCACTTTTCCGGCTGGCTGACTCGCCGTTTTCCGGCCTGTCGGCCTACTTCCCTGCGGCTGGCTGGCTCGCCGTTTCGGCCTGTCGGTCCACCGGGCGCGGCTGGCTGACTCGCCGTTTCGGCCTGTCGGCCCACCCGCTGCGGCTGTCTGGCCGGCCCTTTCGGTCCGACGGCCCACCCCCTCCGGCTCGCTGACCAGCCCTCCCAGCCCGCCGGCCTACCTACCCCTCCGGCACCACCGTCGCCACGATCCGCTCCACCAGCCCCTCCGGCACGCTCACCCCCGGCAGTACGCCGTCCAGGACGCCCGGCAGGGTGAGGTGCTCCAGGAGGAGGCCGAGCATCGCGAGGTAGAGCACGGTGACGGTTTCGTCGCCGCCGGGGAGCCCGGCCTCGCGGTGGAACCGCATGCCGTACTCCAGGTCGTCGCGCATCGACTTCGTGTAGGAGGCGCGCAGTTCGGGGCGGCGGGTGGCTTCGAGGCGCATCTCCAGCAGGGCGAGATAGCCGGTGCGGTCGCGGGTCGCGCGGGTCATCAGGTCGTGCATGAAGGCGGCGACCAGCAGGCGGTCCTTCGGTCTTGTCATCAGGTCGGCGAGTTTCGCGGGGTCGGGCGCGAGCCGCTCGTGCAACCGGACGTCGATCTGCCGCAGCAGGTCGTCGCGGCCGGTGAAGTAGTTGGAGGCCGTGCCCACCGGCACCCCGGCCTCCGTGTCCACCGCGCGGAACGTCAGCCCGCGCGCCCCCTCGCGTGCGAGCACCTCGACACCCGCGTCCACGAGCGCGGCCCGGCGCTCCGGATTACTGGCCATACGGAATCCCCTCTCCCACTTGATCTCGTGCCCGGAATCCCCTTGCAACCACTACAAAAGAAGTACTACAACTAAAGTACTTCAATCGAAGTGGTTCTACCGGCAGCCTACGAAAAGAGACCGGCTTGCGAAAGCTCACCTACTTCATCGCCTGCTCCATCGACGGGTTCATCGGAGACCCGGGCGGCGACGCGTCGACGATGTACCGCTTCGTGGACGAGGAGTTCCTCGAGTTCCTCTGCACCGAGTATCCGGAGACCGTGGCGACCCCCGGCCGCCGGGCCATCGGCATCGACGACCGGCCGAACCAGAAGTTCGACACGATCATCCAGGGCCGCGCCAGCTACGACATCGCGCTCAAGGACGGCCTCACCAGCCCGTACGCCCACCTGCGCGAGTACGTCGCCTCGCGCACCCTGAAGGAGTCGCCGGACCCGCACGTCGAGATCGTCGCGGAGGACCTGGTCGCCAAGGTGCGCGAACTCAAAGCGGAGGACGGCGGACTCGGCATCTACCTGTGCGGCGGCTCGGTGCTCGCGGGCGAACTGCTCGACGAGATCGACGAGCTGGTCATCAAGACGTACCCGATCGTGCTGGGCACCGGCATGCCGATGTTCGGGTCCGGCTTCGCGGTCACCGACTTCGAGCTCGGCGAGGCGCGCACCTTCAAGAACGGGGCGGTCGTGCGGACGTACAGCAGGAAGCGCTGACGGCCCGCTCGCCCTACTCTGAAGGCATGGACAGCGACGCACCTGCCTGTCCCGCCTGCGGACAGCCCGTCGATACAGTCGTCCGGCGCCACAAGACGCTGGGCGCGTGGGTTCCGGTATGGGTTTCGGGCCCGTGCCGCAACCCGAAGTGCGAGGCGTACGTCGACAAGGCCGCGGATGAGGCCGCGGCCGACGAGAAGCACAAGCACCGCACCCCCGCCACCAACCCCGCCACCCCGAAGAAGCCCTGAGCCGAGCCGGCCGAAGCAGAAAAGTCGAGCCGGGTTGTCGAGAACCCCCGACCGGCTCCGACGTCCCCTGTGAGCGCCGCCCACCACGGGCGGCCCGAGGCGAAGACGCCGAAGACGTGAAGGAGCGGACTCATGAAGTACCTGGTCATGGTGCAGGGCACGCAGGCGGACTACGAGGCGATGCGCGGCAAGGCGTCCCCGGACTCCCCGGCCTGGAACCCGCAGCAGATCGAGGCGATGTACGCCTACATGGGAGCGATCAACGACGACCTGTCCGAGACCGGCGAGTTCATCGACGGGCAGGGCCTGGCCGAGCCCGCGCGGGCCCGCACGGTCACGCTCGGCGACGACGGCAAGGCCGTGATCACCGACGGCCCGTACAGCGAGACCAAGGAGCTGATGGCCGGCTACTGGGTCCTGGAGTGCGCGAGCCTTGAGCGGGTCACGGAGATCGCCGAGCGTGTCACCCGCTGTCCCCAGCCGGACGGGGCCCCGAACTACCCGGTGGTGATCCGGCCCATCATGGACGGCGCCGGGGACGTCTGACCCGACCGTGCGAGCCGACCGCGAGACCGAGGACCTGCTGCGCCGCCACGCGCCGCAGGTCCTCGGCGCGCTGGTCAGGCGGTACGGCCATTTCGACGCCGCCGAGGACGCCGTACAGGAGGCACTCCTCGCGGCGGCCGGGCAGTGGCCCTCGGCGGGGCCTCCGGACAACCCGCGCGGATGGCTCATCAAGGTGGCCTCGCGGCGGCTGACCGACGCCCTGCGGGCGGAGCGGGCGCGGCGGGCACGGGAGGAGCGGGCGGCGGCACTGGCCCCGCGCGACGCGTTCGTCACGGGGGACGGGGACGGGGACCGGGCGCCCCGGGAGGACGACACCCTCTCCCTCCTCTTCCTGTGCTGCCACCCGGATCTGCCCCCGTCCGCGCAGATCGCGCTGACCCTGCGCGCGGTCGGCGGTCTCACGACGGCCGAGATCGCCCGCGCGTACCTGGTCCCGGAGGCGACCATGGCCCAGCGCATCAGCCGCGCCAAGCAGAAGGTGCGGGGCGTGCGCTTCGGGCGGCCGGACAACTGGGCCGAGCGCCTGCCCGCGGTCCTGCAGACCCTCTACCTGATCTTCAACGAGGGCCACACGGCGACCTCCGGACCCGTCCTCCAGCGGCGCGACCTCGCCGGCGAGGCGATCCGCCTGACCCGCACGGTGCACCGCCTCCTCACCGACGACGGCGAGACGGCCGGTCTGCTGGCCCTGATGCTGCTCACCGACGCCCGCCGCGACGCCCGCACCGGACCGCACGGCGAGCTGATCCCCCTCGACGAACAGGACCGCGACCGCTGGGACAGGGCCGCGATCGAGGAGGGCGTCGCCCTGGTCACCCGCGCCCTGAGCCACGGGCCCGCCGGCCCCTACCAGGTACGGGCCGCCATCGCCGCGGTGCACGACGAGGCGCCGACCGCTGAGGCGACCGACTGGCGGGAGATCCTCGGCCTCTACGACGTCCTCGTGCGCCTCCTCCCCGGTCCCGTCGAACGGCTGGGCCGCGCGATCGCCGTCGCCATGGTCCGGGGCCCGCAGGCCGGACTCGCCGAACTGGACGCTTTGGAGGACGAGTTGCGCACGGGCCACCGTCTGGACGCGGTCCGGGGCCACCTCCTGGAACGCGCCGGCTCGTACGGCGACGCCCGCGCCGCCTACGAGTCGGCCGCCGCCAAGACCCTGAGCCTGCCGGAGCAGCGCTATCTGCAGGCCCGGGCGGCCCGCCTGAGGCCGTAGTTTGATTTCATGACCACCTCGACGCCCATCCTTCACCTCACCGAGCGCTCCCTGTGGGAAGCGGCCCGCGCGCGAGGCACGTACGAGCTCTCCACCCGCGGCCGCACCCTCCAGGAGGAGGGCTTCATCCACTGCTCGACCCGTGCCCAACTCCCGCAGGTGGCCGCCTTTCTGTACGGCTCCTACGACGGCCCCGACGACCTGGTCGTCCTCGTCGTCGACCCCGAGCGGCTCGACGCCGAGCTGAAGTACGAGGCACCGGAGCCCGGCGCCGAGGAGTTCCCGCACGTGTACGGGCCCATCCCGGTGGCGGCCGTGGTCGACGTGGAGGTGTGGCGCACCAGCTAGGGCCGCGCCGGTCCGCCCGTCTCCGGATCGCGGCCCGTCAGGCAGTACGTGCCGCCCGCAGGGTCGCGCATGACCGTCCAGTGTCGACCGTGGGAGACGATTTCCGCCCCGAGCCGCCGGTGCTCGGCCGCCGTCGCCGCGATGTCCGCGCAGGCCAGGTCCAGGTGGGCGGTCAGGGGCCGTTCCTCGCCGAGGCGCTGGAGGAGGACGCGGACCGGCAGCCCGGGCGGCGGCTTGACCACGTGGAACTCGGGGAGCGAGCCGGGCAGGGACTGCCAGTCCGGCAGCAGCGCGCCCCAGAAGGCGACCTCGGTGTCGTACGCGGACGGCGGGACGTCGACACACACCTGGTCGAGCCGACCGCCCCGCACCACCGGCGGCCGCATCGCCTCCCCGTGCCACGGAACGGCACAGAACAGCTGGCCCGCGGGCGACCGCAGTACGGCCCACCCCTCGTGCTCGGCCACCATGGCCGCCCCGCACGCCACCGCCGACTCCACGAACTCGGCCACGTCGTCCACGGCGAAGTCGAGATGCGCACCGCCGGAGCCCTCCGCGACGCCCTGGATCTTCACGCAGGCGTCGGTGCCGTCCGGCACGAGGGTCGCGAACTCGCCCTGATCACCCCGGGGTTCGGACAGCCGCGTGTCCGTGACGGCCGTCCAGAACTCCTGGGCCCGGCCGAGGCCCTGGGCGGGCCGGTCGATGAAGGCGTACGTCCAGCGGATGCTCATGCGGTGATCGTAGGCGGGGGAGACGCGGTGCCCGCCCGAATTTCTGTCGGGAATGTGCCGACTCGTCGAGTGGCTGACGGAGTGACTGACTGAGCGTCAGGTTCGTTGATCGGCCGCAACCAACCTCTCTGACGGAGCACATGAGGAACGACCGCGCCTGAGTACACGTACCCGGATCGAGTGTGTCGTGCGGCTCTGGCGCGGCCGATCCGCGTTCCCCATGCTGCAATCCACCCCGCCACGGAAGAGGTTCCTATGGGTCGTGAACTGCAGCTGCGCGCTGCCAGTCCGGAGGATGTCGAGTGGATCCACGAACTACGTCATCGGGTGTACGCAGAGGAGTTGGGCCAGCATGTGCCGGATCCGTCCGGGCGGCTGCGTGACGGGCTGGACGGCGAGAACGTCTATCTGGTCGCGGCGCGGGGCGCCACCCGGATCGGCTTCGTCAGCCTGACCCCGCCCTGGCTGGGGCGGTACGGGCTGGACAAGTACCTGACCCGCGACGAGCTGCCGCTGCTGGGCGAGGACGATCTGTTCGAGGTGCGCATCCTCACCGTCGAGCCGCGCTGGCGGGCCTCCGCGGCGGCACCGCTGCTGATGTACGCGGCGCTGCGCTGGATCGCGGCCCGCGGTGGTCGCCGGGTCGTGGCGATGGGGCGCACCGAACTGCTCGACATGTACCTGGCCGCCGGCCTGCGCCCGGTCGGCCGTACCGTCCACAGCGGTGCGCTGACCTTCGAGGTACTCACCGGCAGCGTGACCGAGCTGACGAGGATCACGATGGACCGTCACCGCACCACGACGGAGCGTCTGCGGTCCCAGGTGGACTGGCGGCTGGACATGCCGTTCGCACCCCGGCCGGACGGCTGCGAACACGGTGGCGCCTCGTTCCACGCCATCGGCACGGACTTCCGTACCCTGCACCGACGCCTCGAGGTGGTCGCGGCCGACGTGCTGGATGCCTGGTTCCCGCCGGCCCCCGGAGTGCGGGCGGCGCTGGCGGAGGATCCGGCCTGGGCCGCCCGGACCTCACCGCCGACCGGCGCCGAAGGCCTGCTGGCGGAGATCGCCGCGGCCCGGGCGCTTCCGGTTCGGACACTCGCGGTCGGCGCCGGTTCGTCCGACCTGATCTTCAGGGCGTTCGGCCAGTGGCTGACCCCGGAGAGCAGGGTGCTGCTGATGGACCCGGGATACGGCGAGTACGCCCACGTCACGGAGCGAGTCATCGGGTGCCACGTGGACCGGTTCCGGTTGCGCCGCGAAGACGGCTGGCGGATCGATCCGGCCCGGTTGTCCGCCGCAGTCGGCTCCGGCCGCTACGACCTCGTGGTGGTGGTCAACCCCAACAACCCGACCGGACGCCACGCGCCGGCCGCGGAGCTGCGCTCGGTGATCGAAGCCGCGCCGGCCCGAACCCGCTGGTGGATCGACGAGGCCTACCTGGGCTATGTCGACCTGACCGAGTCACTCGCCGGCCTCGCCACGACGGACCCGCGAGTGGTGGTCTGCACCTCACTGTCCAAGATGTACGCGCTGTCCGGAATGCGAGCGGCCTACCTGGTGGCCGAGCCGGACACCGCGGCGCGGCTACGCCGTTGGACCCCGCCCTGGCCGGTCAGCCTTCCGGCGCAGCTGGCCGCGGTGGCAGCCCTGCGCGACCCGGCGTACTACAGCGACCGCCGGCTTCGCACCCACGCGCTGCGCCGACAGCTGGCCGCCGACCTGGCCGGGCTGGACGAGGCCTTGGTGGTCGACGAGGGCGTGGCGAACTTCCTCACCGTGACCCTGCCGACCGGCGGGCCGAGTGCCGCACAAGTGGTGAACGAGTGCCGCCGAAACGACGTCTACCTGCGCGACCTGTCGCCGTTGTCGTCGGCGTACCAGGGGCGCACGGTGCGCACCGCGGTCAAGGACACCGCCGAGAACACGCGCATCGTGGCCGCCTTCCAGGCCGCCCTGGACGCACTGCGGCCGTCTTCGGCCTCGCTCGTTTCCCGGTCCGAGCGCGTTTCCGCCGCGGGATCCGCCCGGTGATCACCGTGGCTTCCCTGGCGCCCTACCTTGGTGGCGCGCTGGCGCTGGGCGGCATCGGGGTGGCGGTGTCCCGGCGTCGCGAGCTGCTGATCCGGTGGTGCGCCTGGGCCGTCGGAGTGCCACTGGTCACCGGTGCGTTCTGGTGGGGTCGCCCGGGTGCCGCGGCCGTCGCCCTCGTGGTCGGGGTGATCGCCGTGATGGAGTTCGGCGGGCTGATGCGGCTGGGCCGGTCGGACCGGGCGGTGCTGGCCGCGGCGGTGGCAGGCGTGGTGCTGACCGCCTGGTTGGCGCCCGGAGAGGTGTTTCGTTCGGTCGCGATCGGGGCGCTCGCGGTGGCCGCGGTGCCGCTCCTGGCCGGCGACGCCGACCACGGCCTGCACCGGCTCGGCGCCGGTCTGCTCGGGCTGGCCTGGCTGAGTGTGACGGCCGCACTCGTGCCACTCGGGGCGAGCGCGCTCGCGCTGTTCGTCGCGGTCTCGATCGCCGACATCGTGGCGTACTTCGCCGGTCAGGGGTTCGGCGGGCCGCGGCTGTCGCCCCTGTCACCGGCCAAGCGGTGGAGTGGGACCCTGGCCGGGGCCGCGGCCGGCCTCGGCGTGCTCGCCGTGCTGTCCGCGCTGAGCTGGCAGATGGCGGTGGCGGTGGCGGTCGGCGGCCCGGTCGGAGACCTTCTCGAATCCATGATCAAAAGAGGGGCGCAGGCGAAGGACTCCGGCAGTTGGCTGGCCGGCTCCGGCGGTCTGCTGGACCGGATCGACTCGCTGCTCATCGCGCTGGCCGTCCTGCTCGTGTTGCGCTGACCCTCGTCCGCGCTGAGCGACTGCCGTGGCGAGGGCCAACAAAGGGAGGTAGAGGATCCGCTTGCTTGCTGCGGCGAAATCCGTCAATCGGCTTTAATGCAGGGCGGATTGAGGTTGAGTACGCGTACCGTGTGCGCCGCGCGGCCCGACTGCGGACTGCGCCGCGCCTACGCCGCGAACCCCCGCATCGTCGCCCGTCGCTCGCGAGACCGCAGCTCGCGCCAGTGGCGCGGACGCCGAGGCTCCAAGTCGTTGTCTCCCCGGTCACTTGGAGTGTGATCGCAACCTGACAGTGGGTCGCTATGATCAAAACGTGGCAAAACTTGACAAAAGAGAGCAAGGCCTGGTCGCGTCAGGTGCGTTCAGAGCTGCCCGGCTGGGAGTCAGAGCCGTCCTGTGGGGCATCGCTCTCACCCTGGCTGCCGTGACCGCCTGGATCGTCTGGGTGGTGGTGATGTCGGGCGGCGGACTCACCCTCGCGCTCTGCGCCCTGGGTCTCGCCGCCCCGTGGCCGCTGTTCCACCTCGCCGCCTCCCGCCGCCGGACACGTTCTCCGGGCACCGGGCGCACCAAGGGTCCATCCTGAAACTCCCGTACGGGGATGAGTGGGAGCGGGATCGCCCTGATCGCGCCGGACGGCTCCCAGCGCCTTTTCAAGGTGAACGGCGCACCCGGAGCGGGCGGCGCCATCAAGAAGATCCACACGGTCGACGCGACCGACCTGCCGGTCAACGGCTGGTGGAAGCTCCGGGTCGACGACGTGGGCACCGGCGACCCCGGCACGG
The DNA here is from genome assembly GCF_042714835.1 of Streptomyces sp. NPDC058678. Classification (NCBI taxonomy): domain Bacteria; kingdom Bacillati; phylum Actinomycetota; class Actinomycetes; order Kitasatosporales; family Streptomycetaceae; genus Streptomyces; species Streptomyces sp. NPDC058678. The sequence goes on from NZ_JBHXSG010000025.1 coordinate 123,750, forward strand.
TCAACGACTTCGTCGCCAGGTTCTCCCCCGGCCGACAGTGAACCGGCGCACCCTCAACTGCCGCTGGCAGAAGAGCGGATGGGGCTGTCGCCCGCCGGGCCGAACAAGACCGCACCCGGACCGTCAGGGACGCCTTTCTCGGCGTCCTGCGGACCGGGTGCGGTCAAGGGGACCAGGCGACCAAGGGCATCGCAGGTCAAGCGGCATGATCGGAGATCAGGCCTTCTTGGTCTCCCAGAAGATCTTGTCGATCTGGGCGATGTAGTCCAGGGCCTTCTGACCCGTGGCCGGGTCGGTCGAACCCTTTGCGGCCGAGAGGGCCTTCAGGGCGTCGTTGACCAGCTGGTGCAGCTCCGGGTACTTCTCGAAGTGCGGGGGCTTGAAGTAGTCGCTCCACAGCACGGAGACGTGGTGCTTCGCGAGCTCGGCACGCTGCTCCTTGATGACGGTGGCGCGCGCCTGGAAGTGCGGGTCGTCGTTGCCGGCCATCTTTTCCTGGACAGCCTTGACCGACTCCGCCTCGATGCGGGCCTGGGCCGGGTCGTACACGCCGCAGGGCAGGTCGCAGTGGGCGCTGACCTTGACCTTGGGGGCAAACAGGCGGGAAAGCATGCGCAATCCTTCCTCGTGATCGTCTTCTCAGGTGCGACATTACTCCCCGAGAGAAGGGATTTCGCGAGTGCCCCCATGGGCTTAGGACAAAAGTCCGGGGTCAGACTGAGACTGGTGGAGGAACGGACCGGGGAGGTGCCGGGGATGCCGGAGCTGTCGCAGGAGACCGAACGCGGGGGTGCCGTACTGCCGTTTGGGCTGGCCGAGGTGACCGGGCCGTCCATGGTGCCCACGCTCAGTCACGGGGATCAGCTCGTCGTCCAGTGGGGTGCCCGGATCAGGCCCGGCGACGTGGTCGTCCTGCGTCATCCGTTCCAGCAGGACCTGCTCGTCGTCAAGCGGGCCGTGCAGCGGCGCGAGGGCGGCTGGTGGGTGCTCGGGGACAACGCGTACGCCGGCGGCGACAGCACCGACTACGGGACCGTGCCCGACGAGCTGGTGCTCGGCAAGGTCCGCTTCCGCTACCGGCCGCGCCGGCCGGATCAGTGTTCGCCGTTCGCAGCGGTGCGCTGGGCGCTGTCGGCGGCGAGGCCCGTCTTCTCCGACCGGTCGGCCTCCAGGCGCTTGCGGGCGCGGTAGGCCGCCACGTTGGCGCGCGTCGCGCAGCGGTCGGAGCAGTAGCGCCGGGAGCGGTTCGTGGACGTGTCGAGGTAGGCGTTGCGGCACGGGGCGGCCTCGCACAGGCCGAGACGGTCGACGCCGTACTCCGTGAGATGGAAGGCGAGGCCCATCGCGGCGATGGCCGCGTAGCCCGCGGTCGCGTTCGACGGGTGGTCCGCCAGGTGCATGTGCCACAGCGGGCGGCCCTCGTCGTCCCGGTAGTCGTGGCCGGAGATCTGCGGGCTCACCGGGAACTCCAGCAGCAGTGAGTTCAGCAGGTCCACCGCCAGGGTCTCGTTGCCCGTGTCCGCCGCCTCGAAGACCGCCCGGAGCCTCGCCCGTACGCCCCGGAAACGTGTGACGTCCGCGTCCGTGGCACGGCGGGCCACCCCCTCGTTGCCGCCGAAAAGGTCGTGGATCGCCTCGACCGAGGTCAGCGCGTCCTTGCCCCGGGCCGGTTCCTCGCTGTTGACGAGACGCACGGCGTAATCCGAGTAATAGGCCAGTTCCACTTGTAGTCCTTACGGAGGCGTTCTAGGGTCGTGGTGCGGTCGAGTAACAGACGATCGTGCATCCAGGGTATTACGTCACGTACGCGAAGGAGGGGCTCGATGGCGGACACGGAGACCACCACTGCCGGTACCGACTGGCAGGCCTGGCAGCAGAGCTGGGACCGGCAGCAGGAGTGGTACATGCCCGACCGGGAGGAACGCTTCCGGATCATGCTCGACATGGTCGAGGCCCTCGTCGGCACCACCCCGCGGGTCCTGGACCTCGCGTGCGGCACGGGAAGTATCACGGCCAGACTCCTCGCCCGGTTCCCGCAGGCCACCAGCACCGGCGTCGACCTCGACCCGGCGCTCCTCGCCATCGCCGAGGGCACCTTCGCGGGCGACGAGCGGGTCACGTTCGTCACCGCCGACCTCAAGGACCCCGACTGGCCCGCCAGGCTGCCGTACGACTCGTACGACGCCGTCCTGACCGCCACGGCCCTGCACTGGCTGCACAGCGACCCCCTCGCGGCCCTCTACGGTCAGGTCGCGGAACTCGTCCGCGACGGCGGTGTCTTCATGAACGCGGACCACATGATCGACGACACCACGCCCCGGATCAACGCGGCCGAGCGCGCGCAGCGGCACGCGGCCATGGAACAGGCCAAGACCGACGGCGCCCTCGACTGGTCCGAGTGGTGGCAGGTCGCCGCCAAGGACCCCGTCCTCGCCGGGCCCACCGCCCGGCGCTTCGAGATCTACGGCGACCATGCCGACGGCGACATGCCGTCCGCCGCGTGGCACGCGCGCGTGCTGCGCGAGAAGGGCTTCGGGGAGGCGCGTCCGGTGTGGTGCTCGCCGTCGGACACGCTGCTGCTCGCCGTGAAGTAGCGGCAGAGGGCTTTGGCGTAGCGCCTGAATGTACGGAAAGGGGCGGTACGGGATTCCCGTACCGCCCCTTCGCCTTGCGACTGCTACAGCACCTTCGACAGGAACGACTGCGTCCGCTCGTGCTGCGGGTTCGCCAGGACGTCCCGCGGGTTGCCGGACTCCACCACCACGCCGTCGTCCATGAAGACCAGGCTGTCGCCGACCTCCCGGGCGAAGCCCATCTCGTGGGTGACGACGATCATCGTCATGCCGGACTCGGCGAGGTCGCGCATGACGTCCAGGACGTCACCGACCAGCTCCGGGTCGAGCGCCGAGGTCGGCTCGTCGAAGAGCATCAGCTTCGGGTCCATCGCCAGCGCACGGGCGATCGCCACGCGCTGCTGCTGGCCGCCGGAGAGCTGCGAGGGGTAGCTGCCGGCCTTGTCGGCCAGGCCGACGCGGTCGAGCAGCTGCTGCGCGCGCTCCCGTGCCTCTGCCCTGCTCACGCCCTTGACCTGGACCGGCGCCTCCATGATGTTCTCGACGGCGGTCATGTGCGGGAACAGGTTGAAGCGCTGGAAGACCATGCCGATGTCCCGGCGCTTGACCGAGACCTCGCTGTCCTTCAGCTCGTACAGCTTGTCGCCCTTCTGGCGGTAGCCGACCAGGTCGCCGTCGACGTACAGGCGGCCCGCGTTGATCTTCTCCAGGTGGTTGATGCACCTGAGGAAGGTCGACTTGCCGGAGCCGGAGGGGCCGATGAGGCAGAAGACCTCGCCGGACCTCACTTCCAGGTCGATGCCCTTGAGGACCTCGACCAGACCGAAGGACTTGTGGACGCCCTCGGCCTTCACCATGGCGGTCATGCGGTACCTCCCGCCGAGGAACGGTTCGACAGGGACAGCAGGTTCGCCCTGATCTTCTGGAACGGCGTGGCCGGCAGGCTGCGGCTGGAACCGCGAGCGTAGTACCGCTCCAGGTAGTACTGCCCGACACTGAAGATCGAGGTCAGCACCAGGTACCAGGCCGCGGCGAGGAACAGCATCTCGGCCGGGGCGCCGGAGGTCTGCCCGATGTCCTGGGCGACGCGGAGCAGCTCCGAGTACTGGACCACGGACACCAGCGAGGTCGTCTTCAGCATGTTGATGACCTCGTTGCCCGTGGGCGGCACGATCACGCGCATCGCCTGCGGGACGACGATCCTGCGCAGCGTCTTGCCGTGGCTCATGCCCAGCGCGTGCGACGCCTCGGTCTGGCCCTCGTCGACCGAGAGCAGACCGGCCCGGCAGATCTCCGCCATGTACGCGGCCTCGTTGAGGCCGAGGCCCAGCAGCGCCGTCAGGAACGGGGTCATGAAGTCGGACCACTCGTTCTTGTAGAACGGCCCGAGGTTGATGTACTCGAAGACCAGGCCCAGGTTGAACCAGACGATCAGCTGGACCAGGACCGGGGTACCGCGGAAGAACCAGATGTAGAACCACGCGATGGACGAGGTGACCGGGTTCTTCGACAGGCGCATCACGGCCAGCAGGATGCCGCCGACGACGCCGATCAGCATGCACAGCACCGTGAGCATGAGCGTCTTGCCCACGCCGCCGAGGATGCGGTCGTTGAAGAAGTAGTCCGGGATGGCCCCCCAGTTGATCCTGCCCTGGGAGAACGCGTAGACGATGCCGGCCAGCACAGCGAGGGCGACCACGGCGGACACGTACCGCCCGTAGTGCCGGACCGGGATGGCCTTGATGGCCTGCGGGCCGGCCGGCGGAGTGTCCGCCGGCCCGCCCGTCTTGTCGATGTCAACAGTCACGGGTGTTGCCTTTCAGTGCCCGCGGGCCGCGGTCACTTGCCGCCGTTGATGGTGGCTTCCTTGACGGCGCCGTCGGCGACGCCCCACTTCGTGATGATCTTCTCGTACTCGCCGTTCGCGATGATCGCGTCCAGCGCGGCCTTCAGGGCGTCCCGCAGCTGGGTGCTGTCCTTGGCGACCGCGATGCCGTACGGGGCGGCCTCGACCTGCTCGCCGACGAGCTGGAAGTCGTTGCCGCCACCGGAGGTCTTCACGGCGTACGCGGCGACGGGGAAGTCGGAGGAACCGGCGTCGGCGCCGCCCGCGCGCAGGCGGGTCTGGGCCTGCTGGTCGTTGTCGAAGGCCTGGATGGAGATCGTCTTGCCGCCGGTGCACTTCTTCGCCTCGGACTTGGCCAGGTCCTCGGAGACCGTGCCGCGCTGCACCACGATCTTCTTGCCGCACAGGTCGGACCAGGTCTTGATGCCCTGGTCGTCGCCCTTCTTGGTGTAGATCGAGACACCGGCGGTGAAGTAGTCCACGAAGTCGACGCCCTCGCCGACCTTCTTGCCGGTGTCCGAGTCGACACCCTCCTGGCGGTCCTTGGTGTCGGTCATCGCGGACATGGCGATGTCGTACCGGTCCGAGCGCAGACCCGTGATGAGGGTGTCGAAGGTGCCGTTCTCGAACTTGAACGTCACGCCGAGCTGCTTGCCCATGGCGGCCGCGACGTCGGGGTCGATGCCGACGGTCTTGCCGGCGCTGTCCTTGAACTCGACCGGAGCGTAGGCGATGTCGGAACCGACCTTGATGACGCCCGCGTCACGGATCGCCTTCGGGAGCTTGTCGGCCAGCGGGGCCGCGCTCGCCGAGGTGGTGTCGGTGCTGCCCGAGCCGCTGTCCTCGGTCTGGTCACCGCAGCCGGTGAGCAGCAGAGCGCCTGCGACCGCGATCGCACCGACCGCTGCTAGCCGGGAGTGCGCGGCGGTCGTACGACGGGTGGAGCTTGCGGTCATTGTGGGTTCCTCCGGCGGATGGGTGGAGTTGCCGTTGGGGCGGACAACTGCTGATGGGTTCGGCAGGTGCCTTGGGTCCTGGGTCGACGAGAGCACACGTCTTCGAGTGTCGCGACCTCGTGTGATAACGGCATCTTGCCATTCGGACCAAGGCCTTCAGGGACCCAGCCATGTCAAAATCGGATAACGGGCGACCCCCGAACCGCACCAGGTCGGTACATCACGACCGCACCATCTACGGGAATCCTCCCTTCCGGCCGCAAGATCTTCGGCATATCCCGGGATGCGGACGTCGGCCCGGTGCAGGTCGGCGCGCGTTGAGCGACGCTCGAACGCCCGTCAAGCCGATCTTGAGAGCTTGGGTCGGTATGTCCCATGATTCATGTCACCGGTAAGGGCATGATCTCGCTCCGCCATGTGACCTTGCACGTATTGGACTCGTCGGCGGGCGGCCCGTCCGGTAAGAAGGTTCTTTACACCCCTCATCCGGGGCTCAGGGCGCGTGTGCGGCGCGCCCGTCGCGTATGGCTCGTACGTACCCCGTGCGGGTGCAGCACCACCAGGGCCGTGCGCGGTGCCCGCCCACTTCTCAACCAGGAGTGGCCACCCTCAAACCATGAAGACCTAAGGGGTAAGACAAAGTGGCAGCGGAGATCGTCAATCCTCGCAGCGACAGCAGTACGGACCAGGAGGGCGGGGCGGAGCCCTTCGATTCCTTCGATCCGGCGTTCGCGCTGCACCGCGGCGGCAAGATGGCCGTGCAGGCCACCGTGCCGGTCCGCGACAAGGACGACCTGTCCCTGGCGTACACGCCCGGCGTCGCGAAAGTGTGCAGCGCGATCGCCGAGCAGCCCGATCTCGTCCACGACTACACGTGGAAGTCGTCCGTCGTCGCCGTCGTGACGGACGGTACGGCGGTGCTCGGACTCGGTGACATCGGTCCCGAGGCATCCCTCCCGGTGATGGAGGGCAAGGCGATCCTGTTCAAGCAGTTCGGCGGTGTGGACGCCGTGCCGATCGCCCTGAACTGCACGGGCGTGGACGAGATCGTCGAGACCGTGGTCCGGCTCTCGCCGTCGTTCGGCGGCATCAACCTGGAGGACATCTCCGCACCGCGGTGCTTCGAGATCGAGCGCAAGCTCCAGGAGCAGCTGGACATCCCGGTCTTCCACGACGACCAGCACGGTACGGCGGTCGTCACGCTGGCGGCGCTCCGGAACGCGGCGAAGCTGACCGGTCGGGGGATCGGTGAGCTGCGGGCCGTCATCTCGGGCGCCGGTGCGGCCGGTGTCGCCATCGCGAAGATGCTGGTCGAGGCCGGTATCGGGGACGTGGCGGTCGCGGACCGCAAGGGGATCGTGTCGGGCGACCGTGACGACCTGACCTCGGTCAAGCGGGAGCTGGCCGGCTTCACGAACAAGGCGGGCATCACCGGGTCGCTGGAGGCCGCGCTGGAAGGCGCCGACGTCTTCATCGGGGTTTCCGGCGGTACGGTGCCGGAGCCGGCGGTGGCCTCCATGGCTGAGGGTGCCTTCGTCTTCGCCATGGCCAACCCGAACCCCGAGGTCCACCCCGATGTCGCGCACAAGTACGCGGCCGTCGTGGCCACCGGGCGGTCGGACTTCCCGAACCAGATCAACAACGTGCTGGCGTTCCCCGGCATCTTCGCGGGGGCGCTGCAGGTGCGGGCCTCCCGGATCACCGAGGGCATGAAGATCGCGGCGGCCGAGGCGCTGGCGTCGGTGGTCGGCGACGACCTTGCCGCGGACTACGTGATTCCGTCGCCGTTCGACGAGCGGGTGGCGCCTGCGGTGACGGCCGCGGTGGTGGCGGCGGCGCGGGCGGAGGGTGTTGCTCGGCGCTGAGGTCTGTGGTGGCCCCGCCCGTTTGGGCGGGGCCATTCTTTTTTTACCCGGGCGCCCGGCTGTTCGGGTGGCTTCGGGGGGTCGTGTTGCGCCTTCGGGTGGGTTGGGGGTCGGGGCCAGTCTCTTATAAACA